>DASPXY010000057.1:0-4449 GCA_035637055.1 Gemmataceae bacterium
AGTTCGGCCCCGCTCATCAGTTCGGCCCGATTGTTGGAGGTCATCACCGGCGCGTTCCCCGCGCCGCTGGCGGCGCTGGCACAGGCGCTGGAACGCGACGACCATCTGCTGGCCCAGAAAGACAAGCTGCTCAACCTCGCCAACGGCCTGATCAGCTACCTGGGCTTTCTGGCGGCACAGGGCCAGAACAAGCCCCTGACGCGCGAATACGCCCGCCCGTCGCTGGGCCACTGGGTCGGGCTGCTCCGCCAGGCCCTGCAGGGAGACGACCCGGTGGGCTGGCCGCTGGATGAATTCCGCCGTCAGCGAGCGAATAGCGCCGAGCTGCTCAAAACACTGAACGAGGTGTTGCGCCTGCGCAACCGCATGGCCCACGCCCCAGCCCCAGAGGAAGGAGCCCTACTCCATGACTGGGTGAAGCAGATGACCGCGTGCATCCGCCGGCTGTACAAGGGCCTATTAGCTCTGGCGAGTTACTCGCTGGTGGTGATCGAAGACCTGGACTTTCAGGGAGACCATTTCGTGGTGAGTTTGCGGCGTCTCGACGGCATCGGGGAACACGCGGCGGTTGTGCCGATCACGTCCACCCAGCCGTACACCAAGGGACGGGTCTATCTGGCGGCCGCCGACGGCTCCCGCCTGATTCCGCTCTATCCGTGGGTGGCTTTTGCCCGTTGTCCGTTGTGCTTCCAGCGCGAACTGTTTTTCTATGTGTCGGTGGAAGAAAACCAGGCTCACTACGTCACTGCGGACCGTGGGCACAGCTGGTCTTGTGAGACTCCCCCCGAACTCGCAAAGAGGTTCGAGGCGTAACTGCCGCCGCTCGCCGGGGCTGTCGAACAGACTTCGCCCGCTGCAGGCCGAGGCGTCTGGAGGTTCTTGTGGCCCACATTGTCACCATCGTTTACACGCCCGCGGACGTTGAACGACGACCGGAAGACCACTTCGCCCGCGTGCCGCTTGCGAGGGCCGTTTTGTTGGAAGGACACGGCATCGCGGGCGACATCAAGGGACGCAACGATAGCCGCCAGCTGAACGTGATGTTGGTCGAAACGGTAGAACAGTTGCGCGCAGAAGGCTTTCGCACCGCACCTGGGGAACTTGGCGAGCAAATTGTGATCGCGGGCCTCGAACCGGACACCGTTGCCGCGGGAGTGCGGCTCCGATTGGGAGAGACGGCCGTCATCGAAATTATCTACCCAAGGGTGCCGTGTAGTCGGTTCGCTCGCATTCAAGGTCACCCCAAAGATGCTGCCCGGGGGAGAATTGGGTTCATGGCCCGTGTCGTGCGCGGTGGCGAAATCTCCGTTGGCAACCCGGTGCATCTCGAACAACCGACGAGCGACGGTTAAACCTGTGAACCGGAGGACGGGACCAGGCGGCCGAACGTGTTGTCCCTGGTCACCGACGATCAACGGGCCGACACCATCGGTTCGATATCTTCCCCACAACGGTCGAACTGGTGGGCGGCAAGGTGCCTGCCGGGGTGGACGGCAAGAGCCTGTTGCCGGCGCTGCGGGGCAACCAGGCCGGCGTGCGCGACACCGTCTTCCTGGCTTACAAGGACGTGCAGCGGGCGGTCCGGCAGGGCGACTGGAAACGGATTCGCTACCCCAAGGTCAACGTCACGCAACTCTTCAACCTGCGCGAAAACCCGCACGAGCTGAAAAACCTGGCCGACGTCCCGGCCCAGCAGGAGAAGGTGCGCGCGCTGATGACTCTGCTGGCCCAGCAGCAGTTGTACCGGGACACGGCTCCGCTGACCGTGCAGAGTCCGCAGCCGGCGCAGGTGGATGAGGCCTTTTTTAGAGGCAAAAAGGGCAAGATGAACCCGAAAGACTAATACGGAATCGCCTTGGCGGTTCTTCCTTGACCAACCCGAAGCGTCAGCGAGGACGGTCCTCGCTGACGCTTCGGGTTGATGTTGACCACGAACGACCAAGGCCATTCCGTAGAAGAGGCTGTAACTTGGTTGGCGAGCGGCGCGGCGTCAGCCCGCCGGTAAGGCCACACCGGCGGGCTGACGCCGCGCCGCTCGCCTTTTCGTTAGTGCCTCTACTTGCGAAACTCGCTGCTTGCTGCTCCCATCCGCGGCCTGATCCGCTGGGAGTCCGGGGAGAAATGGGGCTCAGGGGCTTCGGCGCACAGCGGGACCATGTCGGCCGTTCGGCATCGTGTTACGCGAACCAGCGTCGCCCTATTTCCCTTCGGCCGGGGTCAGCAGCGCCGCGATGTCCTCCCACACCTTGCGGCACGCCTCGCGTTCCTTCGCGGTAAGGCGAGCCAGGGCCTCCGGATCGCGCAGCCCTGACAGGGCGCGCGTTCTCCGCCAGAGTTGCAGGGTGCTGACGGCCTCAGCGGACGCTTGCGGAACGTCCCCGGCGAGCTGCGTTTCCCAGTAAGCGAGGCTCATCTGCAGCCATCGTAGCGACTGCTCCCGCCATTCAGTCCGCTGCCGCTCGTCGTACTGAGCGGCATCCGCTCCGTGACCGCAACCAGCCTTCGCCGCGGCACAGGCAGCGTTGAACCACTGCAGCGCGCTCGCCTTCTCATCAAGGTTCAGTTCCCCGGCCTTGCCCGTGAGGGCGGTTTCAAAGAGGCGCGCGGAACTGCCATAGAGCTGTTTGTTGTAGCACACCTGGGCATAGCGGAGGCAATGTCTGGCAGGAGGGGGGGCCGAGTTGTCCTTCAGAATGGCCGGAAGGGCCTTGTCATACGCGACCAGGCTTTCCGCCTGCTGCAGCGCGCGGGTTACGCGATTCCGCCAGAGCGGATCCTTCGCCAGATCCTTCGCGCGCTGATACTCGACGAGGGATTCGTGGAAAAGGCCGGCCCGTCGCAGGGCGTTTGCGAGTTGACAGCGCGTCTCCACATCGGCAGGCAGGAGTTCGACCGCTTTCCGAGACGCGGCGACCGCCTCCGCAAAGCGCTCCTCGTCGAGCAAGGCACGCCCCAGGGCGTAGAAAGCGGAGGCATGCTTCGGGTCGAGCGTGGCTGCCTTTTGAAACGCGGCAATGGCCTGGGAGTTCTCCTTGAGTAAGTAATGGGCCGAGCCGAGATTGTAGAAAGCAGGAGCGAGCGAACTGTCGAGGTGGGTCGCCTTCTTGTAGGCGGCAATCGCCTCGCGGAGCCGCCCCTGGTGGACCAGCGCATTGCCGACGTTCAACCGCACGCCCGCGCTGTCAGGGCGCACCGCCTCCGCCGCGGTGAGGAAGCGCAACGCCTCTTCCCATTGGGGCGGCTGAACTCTCCCATAGTGGACCGCCAGGTAGTGGTTGATCCAGAGGTCTCCGGGATGGTCATGGTGAGCTTGTCGCAGCAGCGTGACGGCCCGCTGATGCTCGCCGACGTGTCCCAGCGCCTCGCCCAGTTGTCCCAGGATCACCGGCGGTAGGGTTGCGAGTTTGTCCGAGTCGGCCAGGGCCACGAGGGTCTTGCGATCACCTTGCACCACCGCCTTGCGGACCTCACACCGAAAGGCGTCGGGGTCGGCGGCCTGCGCGACCGCGAGCACGCGTTCCCAACTCGCTTTTCCACCCGGATTGTACCGGCGGACCTGCGCCCAGAAGGTCATGGCCGCGGCCAGAGCCGCCCGCGCCGACGGCCGGAACCGCTTGGCGACCTGCTTAGGGGTCAGGGTGTCCAGTTCGATGCCCTGCTCCTCCCGAAAGGCTCGGCTGAGGGCGGCGTCGAGTTCGGGCGCCTTGATACCCTCCGTCGGGAAGGGCTTCCGCAAGCGGATGGCTTCCATCCGGGAGAGCAGCCGCTGGCCCCGCTCCTCGGCGTCCAGTTCGGCGGTCAGCTCGCGAACCTGCTGCCGGAACTCGTCCAGCCCCTCGGCGCGCTCGAGCAGCCACTCGGCTTGCCGGGCATGGTCGAGGGCCTGCGCCGGCTGGCCGCCTGCCTGAAGGGCGATCACCTTGCCGAGCAGTTCCTGCACCTGCCGTGCTGTGCGGTCTCTGCGCAGGGTAGCGGCGCTTCGTTGGGCGGCCCGCTCCAGTTCCCACCAGATCCAGCCGCCGGCCGCCAGCAGGGTTGTCAGCACCACCGCCGCCGTCAGCAACGCCACCGCGGGCCGGCGCTTCACCCACTTGATGACTCGTTCGGCGGTGGAGGTCGGGCGCGCCCGGATCGGCTCCCCGGCGAGGAAGTGACGCAGATCCTCCGCGAGCGCCTCGGCACTCGCGTAGCGGCGGGCAGGCTCCTTGTGCAGACATTTCAGGCAAATCGTCTGCAGGTCGCGCGGTAGTCTCGGTTGCAGCTGGCAGGGCGGGACAGGCTCCGCCGTGCGCACCAGTTCGAGGATTTCCGTTACTGTCGCTGCCTGGAAAGGGACACTGCCGGTGAGCAACTCGTAGCGGATCATGCCGAGGGCATACACGTCGGTAGCGGGACCGACCCGAGCCGCCAGGCCCCCGGCCTGCTCCGGCGCCATGTACCGGGGCGTCC
>DASPXY010000058.1:0-2007 GCA_035637055.1 Gemmataceae bacterium
CGCAGACCGCACCAACCAATCCTCCGCCCCCCGCCGGCGAGATCGGACCGACGGGCCGTGTCTTGAACCCGCCGCCCGCCCCGCCCAAGTGATTGTCGGCTGTTCCCCGCTTGCGGGTTAGCACTCCCAGCGCTAACCCGCAAGCGGGATAGCCAACTTACATCGAGCCCAGCACCGCGTTGGCTGCTTTCGTCGTCTCGGCGTCGTCGTTGTCCCACAGGGCGGCAAGATTCTGCCGGATACGCCGATTCGCCAGTCGCAGGAAGTAGCGACCGGCCGTCACCTCGGTTGTGATTGCGCCGTTGCCCTTGCCGTGTGCGATCAGGTGATCCAACCGGCTCAACGTGCAGCTGGCGGCGTACAGGTCGCAGGCCGCGTCGGCGATGCGCTCCTGCGGATATTGCCGCTCCAGAATTGCTTCGCGATACTGCATCAGCAGCGACTGCACCGCCTGTCCGAAGTCGCGGACCCTCTTACCGAGTTCGCGCGCCTCTGGCCGCAGTTCCTTGCTCACGACCGGCACGTCGGGCGTCGTGAACCGCGCCGCCAACCGCTCGCGGCCGAAACGCCAGACCGTCGGGAACAGCGTCAGGACGTTCTTGAGGCCCTTCAGGACGCCCTGCAAATGCTCGCCGACGCCGCGCATCCCCACCAAAGCGATAAATGCGCGCAAGACGTCATTGGCCCCTTCACCGATCTGGTTAATCCGCGCGTCGCGCAACATGCGCTCGTACGGCTCGTCGGAGAAATACGCCTTGCCGCCGAAGATCTGCATCGTGTCGTTGACGATTTGCCAGAGCGCCTCGGTCGAGAAGACCTTGAGCATGGCGGTTTCGAGCATGTAGTCCTCGGCGCCGCGGTCGATGAAGCCGGCGCACTGAGTCGTCGTCGCCTCCATCGCGAAGGCGTGAGCCGCCATGTAGGCAATCTTCTTCTTGACCAGCTCGAACTCGCTGAGCGGCTGCTTGAACTGCACGCGCGTCTTGGCGTGATGCACGGCAGCAGCGACGCAGGTTTTCGCGGCCCCGGTGCAGCTGGCGCCGAACGTCGTGCGGCCGAAATCGAGCACGGTCAGCGCGATCCGCAGGCCCTTGCCGAGTTGGCCGAGGATGTTCTCCGCCGGCACCGGCATGTCGTGGAAGGCGAGGCGCGCGGTGGCGGTACCGCGGATGCCGCACTTGGGCATGCGCGCTTCGACCACCTCGAAGCCGGGCAGGTCAGGCGTCACCAGGAACGCCGTCACCTTGGTTTCGCTGCTGCCGGGCACAGGCGTCCGCGCCATCACCGTCAACACCTGCGCGATGCCGCCGTTGGTGATGTAGCGTTTCTCACCATTGAGGATGAACGTCTTGCCGTCGGCCGACGGCGTCGCCATCGTCTGGACGTTGGCGGCGTCGGAGCCGGCCTCCGGTTCGGTCAGGGCGAAGGCGGCGAGCTGCTTGCCGCTGACGAGATCGGGCAGCCAGCGCTGCTTCTGCTCCTCGGTGCCGAACAGCAGCAGCGCACGGATGCCGATGCTGTGGTGAGCGTTGACGAAGACGGCGATGGAGGAATCGTGAGCGCCGATCGTTTCCATGATGCGGCAGTAGCCCGTCTGCGAGAAGCCGCGGCCGCCGTACTCCTTGGGGGCAGTCATGCCGAGCACGCCCAGGTCGCTCAGGCCGGCGACCACCGCGGGCGGGATGTCGGCGTCGCGATCGACGGCGAAGGAATCGACCTTCTCGTCGAAAAAGCGGTTCACCTCGGCGACGGCCTGCTCGACCGTGTCGCGCTCCTCGGGGCGGAGTTCGGGATAGGGAAAGACGAGCGGGGCCTGAAAGCGACCGAAGAAGAGGGCCTTGGCGAAGCCCAGTTCCTGCTTGCCGCCGCTGAAGAGAAGTTCTTCGGCCTGTTTTTTCTGCTGCTCGATCTGTGCCGCGGTCAGAGCCATAAGGCACCTCCTCGCGGAAGGGGTCAGGGAATTTGTTCGTAGTACCGCCTTTAGGCGGTTGGACGCCTAGCCGCCTA
>DASPXY010000059.1:0-4441 GCA_035637055.1 Gemmataceae bacterium
GAACCACAGAGACACAGAGGCACAGAGAAGACAAAATGAGAGTAACGCGGGTGGTTCGATTCATGATTTTTCTCCTCTTTTTTCTCTTCGTAGACCACTCGCTCCGCGAGCGGCAGCTCCGCTCGCGGAGCGAGCGGTCTACTTTCTTCTCTGTGTCTCTGTGTCTCTGTGGTTCAGTTCTTTCAGCGAGTCGGGCATGGCGCGGGACCAGTATTTCACGCCCGACTTGATGTGGCGGGCCATGGCGCGGGCGGCCTCCTTGCGCTCGCCGGCGAGCAGGCCCTCGACGATGGCGAGGTGTTCGCCAGCCTCGGCCCGCAGCCGTGGGTAATCGTTGCGGGCCTCGTGCCGCGTGTACGACACATCGCGGAACGCCCGGAACAGGATCTTGAGGCGACCCAGTTCCTTCGCCAGAAAAGCGTTGCCGCAGGAGGCGGCGATCAGGTCGTGCAGGCGGGTATCGACGACGCGCGCCGCCTCAATGAAGCGGGCCGCGGAAGGCTGTTTGAGAGACCGCAATCGTCGCAATTCGGCGGCGAGTTCGTGCAGTTCGGCCAGTTCGATCCGGCCGCAGGCGCGGCGGGTCGCCTCGCACTCCAGGGCACGGCGGACCTGGCAGATTTCCCAGACGTCCCTGGCGGTGACCGGGCGGACGACGGCCCCGCGGTTGGGCAGCAGGTCGATGATGCCGATGCCTGCGAGCGCGACGAGCGCCTCGCGAACGGGGGTGTGGCTGACGCCGAAGCGGTCGGCGAGTTCCTGCGTGACGAGGTGCTGTCCGGCCCGCAGTCGCCCCTGAAAGACGTCGGCGAGGACCGATTGCACGATCGTCTGCCGGCGCAGGCCGTGATCGCACTTCAACGGTTCAACGGAGGGTGAAGGATTCACTTGGTTCTCAGTCCAGTCCGGAGGGCGGGGTTTGGTTGGCAGGTTCTTGCGTCCGTTGCCAGCAGCAAGGATAAAGATGATGGTAGTTGCGGAGGCACAGGGCGTCAAGACAATTCTATAGAATTGTCGAGGCGTTATGCAGAATTCCCGGTGGTGCTCTCCGAGCGACTCCGGAATACAGTGGCATTTGATAGCGCATGAGACCGAGGGCCCCTTTTGTGAAGGACTTCATCATGACACGACTTGGTATCCTCGCCCTTGTCCTCTCGCTGACGGGAACCGGCACGGCTCTCGCTCAGAAGCAACGCGACAAGCTGGTTCTGGAACTCGTCATTCTGGCCAACAGCACGGATGACAAGGAAGCCATCGAAGACGCCCGGAGGTACTTTGAGGATGCAGCCAACAAAGCCGAGATCGAGAAGTGCCAGAAAGACGGCCTGCCGCCTCCCGCTCCGCGCACGCCTGGCAGCGCTGTCTCGAAGAAGTATCCCCTCGAGCTTTCCAAAGGCCGGGAGGCCCATTTGCGTGCGAAAAAAGCGATCGAAACCGCCGCCCAGAAATTGCAGGCCGCCGAGGACGAAGCAGGTGAGCGAGCGGCCTTGAAGGAATTGGAAGCGGGCATCGAGCGCCTGAAGACAACATTCCCCCTCAAGAGCTACAAGAGCGTGGTCACCTATCGCTGGGTGGAGATCAGACCCAGGGAACTGCGTTATCTGGACCTGGACAACGCCGCGGAGTCCGAACCGGCACGCAGCGACACTTGGAAGCAAGCCAAAGCGGCGCGGACAGACGGCCGGGCGACGACGTTGCGGACGGGAGTTCGTCAGCTTTGGAATGGCGCACTCTTCTACAGCCGGGAGTGCCAGAATCGCAACCTGTCCGAGGAACAGCGGCGGCAGCAGAAAGTGGAGTATTTCGTGCTGGCACGGAATCCAGAAATCGATCCGAAAGATCCCCGGCAGGAAAAAGAAACGCCTCGTCTCGGTAGCAATTTCGTGGTCAGCGCCAGGCCCGGAAAGGCCGGCAAGGCAGCGGAAAGCCCTCCGACCCTGGAAGTCCAGCTCAGCAAGGAGGGCGCCCAATGGCTCGCAACCCTCTCACGGAAAAACGCAACTTCGGTTGAGGACCAGGAGGGGCAAGTCCGCCGCCACCTCGCCATCCTCATCGACGGGCAAGTGGTCTCGGCTCCGACGTTCTGGTCGGAAATGACCAGTGAATGGCTTCAGATCATGACCTCTCCGCCGCTGACAACAAAAGAGATCGACAATTTGATAGAAAGGCTCCGTCCGAAAAAGAAATAACGCTCGATGCCGTACCGACAAGCCTGTCCACTCTCGACGATCCCCGCAAGTGGTAGGATCCCCTTCTCAGCCCGCGCACTTTGTGTTAGGGTAACGCCATAACTCTGTCATTTCGAGTTCATACCGCCCCGCGGTGGTTTATCGCAACGGAGGTCGTCGTGGCGTCGATCGAATACAGCGCGGTTCGCAAGGGGATGGTCCTCGCCCTGGAGGATGGGCTTTACTACGTCGTGGACCGGCACCTGAACACTCCGGGGAACTGGCGCGCTCAGTTGAAACTCAAGCTGAAGAACCTCAAAACGGGCTCCATCACCGAGACCAAGTACCACCCCGACGACAAGGTCGAGCAGGCTTATCTCGACAAACGCGACATGCAATACATCTATCAGGACGGCGACGGCTACGTCTTCATGGACACGGAGAGTTACGATCAGGTCACCCTGTCGCGCGACATGGTCGGCGAGCAGATGGGCTATCTGAAAGAGAACAACAAGGCCACGATCACCTTCTACGACGGCAAGCCGCTCAGCATCGAACTGCCCGCCACGGTGGAGTTGAAGGTGGTCGATACCGACCCGAGCCTCAAGGGCGCCACGGCGGCCGCCCAGACCAAGCCCGCCACCCTCGAAACCGGCCTCAAACTGCAGGTTCCACCCTTCGTCAGCATCGGCGAAGTCATCGCGGTCGATACACGCACCGGCGAATACCTCAGCCGTGTGAAGTAAGCGACGCGGAACGCACGGCGAGCAGGAGGCATCATGCCCTCGTACTACGACGAAGACGAGGAGTGGGAGGCGGGGGAATACTCCGAAGGGGAGGACGAAGCCGACGGCGACGACACCGTCCCCTGCCCGTACTGCCGCACGGAGGTGTATGAGGACACTGTGCGTTGTCCCGCTTGCGGGCACTATCTCTCGCGCGAAGACGCTCCGGCCTCGCGTCAAGCCTGGTGGGTGATCATCGGCGCGTTGTGCGTTCTCGCGGTGGTGGCGATATGGGTGTTCTCCTCTCCCTAAAAACGACAAATCCGCGCCGGTCGGTCTGACACAAGCCCGGAGCGCCAGCGACGGGACCATGCTACTGTCCCGTCGCTGGCGCTCCGGGCTTGTGTGCCAGAGCCACCGTGTGACCAACATCAGAGTGCGATGGCGGAAGTCCCGATCACCCTGACGACCGATTTCGGCGAAGGCTCGCCCTACGTTGCCGCCATGAAGGGGGTCGTCCTCGCCCTCAACCCGAACGCTCGCCTGCTCGACCTCAGCCACACGATTCCACCGCAGGATCTGTATCACGCCGCTTTCTTCCTGCGCTCCGCCTTGCCGTATTTTCCTCCCGGAACGATCCACGTTATCGTCGTTGATCCGGGCGTCGGTACCAGTCGCGCCGCGCTCTACGTCGAAACCGCCGGGGAGCGCTTGCTCGTGCCCGACAATGGTTGCTGGACGCCGTTCGCCCAAACCGTAGCACAGCCTCCTGTCGTGGTCCGGCTGGCCGAGCCGCGCTACTGGCGGCCGCATGTCAGCGCCACGTTCCACGGCCGCGATATCTTCGCCCCGGTCGCGGCGCACCTCAGCCTGGGCCTTGATTACCGCCTCCTCGGACCGCCAATGTCTGATTGGGTGCGGCTTGCCGTCCCGGAACCGGTGCTGACAGCGGAGCAACTAGGCGGCGAGGTGATCTTCGTCGATGCCTTCGGCAATCTGATCACCAACATCCCGGGCGAGGCGTTCGCGCGGCTTGCAGACCAGCCGGTGAGCATCGTCCTGGCTGAGCGCGCGGTGCCCTGCGTGTGCGTACGGACCTATGGCGAGGCGCCCTCCGGGACGTTGGCGGCGCTCGTTTCCAGCGTGGATACTCTCGAAATCGCGGTGACTCAGGGCAGCGCTGCGCGCATGTTGGGCATGGGCGTCGGGACGGCGGTCACCGTTTCCCGGCTTGAGCGTTAGCACACGGTTGGACCCCACCGACGCGCGCCTTACAATAACCTCCATCTCCTGCGGAGAGGTTGCCTGGCGAGGAGCGTGGCGCGATGGAGACGGTGGAGTACACGTGTCGGCACTGCGGTAAGGTGATGGCGGTCCTCGTCAGCTCGCTGGGTGGGGAGGTGGAGTGTCCGCACTGCCTGCAGGTGATGACAGCGGACGCCCCTGCCGAGGAGCCGGCTCCGCCCGCCGAAGCAATCGCCGCTGCTTTCGCCGAGGCGCCCACCGAGCCAGAACCCTCTGTACCCAGCCTGACCGAACAGGAAAGCG
>DASPXY010000060.1:0-6665 GCA_035637055.1 Gemmataceae bacterium
TGCTGGGCGCGCTGAAGGTTCCCCGTGGGGCCTGCCGTGTCTTGCGCTCAAGACGGCTTCTGCTTGGCCCGGTGGCGGAAATACCACCTTGCCAACAACAGGCAACTCAACCCCGCGATTCCAGCCCCAAGCCACAGGACCACGACGAAAACCGGGTTTGTCGGCGGCGGGCCAACAGTCCTCACCAGCCGGTAGCCGGTTTCGGTGGGTTCCCAGCGGCCGGCGACGATTTCTGATTTGGCCAGGCGTTCCATGACCACCCAGGCAGGGCTCTTGTTCAGGCTCAAACTCATGAAGGCCGGTTTCTCGGCATCATCGCCCATGTCGCACGAAAGGGAGACGCCCGAGGCATTCTGGACCAGCGCCAACACCGCCGGCACGGTCGGCTTCTTGAAGTTTCCCGACAACTTGACCTGTAAGCGGGGGTCTGTCCGCAAGTCGTCCGGCCGGCGCGGCGCCTGGATCGTCTTTTCCGGGGGCCTGGATTTGATCGCGGCAACCGACTCCGGGAGGAGTTTCGCGCGCAGGTCGAGGGTGCCCTTGTAGTGGCGCTCGTACTCGCGCCACCACTTTTCGCCTTTGTAGCCCACGGACTTGACCGCGACCTCGAACTGCTGCCCTTGCAGCACAAAGCCTTCTTGCACCTCGACCGGGTCCAAACCTCTCCTCCTCGCCGTGACCGAGACGCTGCTGTCCGGCGATTTCAGCTCCTGCTTATCCGCAAGGGGGAAGAGTTCGATCGGCAGGCCGGTCGGGGCGCCCGTGAGGACCGGCGTTTGGCCAACGAAGCGGAACAGAGTGCCAAGGATCTCGTCGCCCCTGGTCAGCCGGCAAGGCCACCCCTCGTCGCGCCAGATGAGGAGCGCCCACGCCCCGGACAGTTCCGGGGGCGCGCCCGCGGAGGGGATCAATTCCACACGCCAGGCGGGTTTGCCCAGGAACTCCTCCACACCCTGAATGTGGAAGGAGAGGATGAATCGATGCTTGGGCTCGGGTCGCTTCCCCTTCACTGGCGGGCTGGCAGGCTTGCCCCCGAAGGCCGGGCGCGCGAATACCTCGACTTCGACCTTCCAGCGGTCACCTTTTTCCCACCCGCGGCTGTAGGGCGGAGGGGCAGCCGTCTGGCCGAGCAGTTCCGGGCACAGCAACAGGAGAACGGCTAGGGCGAGGCCATGACGACGAAGGGCGGGATACATCGGATAGCGACTCCGTCTTGTCGGTCCGTGGGGTTGCGTTACTTGTTGCCGGGGGCTTCGAGTTTGAAGTCCTGGGCGACCTGCCTGGCCAGCTCCCGGTAGCGATCCTGGATTAACTTCGGGGCTTGCTTGTCTGCCTCAGCGAGCAGATCCTTGACCAGTGCCGTTGCCGCTGCCGTGTCCTTGTTCGCCGTGGCGGCGGCGGCCCGCACGACGAAGGTCTGCCGCCGGGCCCGCGCCTCGCGGAAGGTATCGAACAACTCTGCGGGATACGGCTTCTTCACGTACTTCCCGCGCGGCACATCGGGGGCAACGAACCGGAGCAGGGCATCGCCCCTGAGCGATCCCTTGCTGGCCAGGTACGGGACGTTTTTGCGGCACGGCTCGATCACGGGGAAATAGTCCTCGGCGGCCAGATGGAAGGCATGACCTTCCAGCGTCATCTCGTGGGCCTTGTTGCCCTTCTGAAACGGCACCCGCCCGTGCCAGCCAACGATGCGATAGCGGCCCGGTCCCCGTTCCATCAGGACACCGAGCGGTTCGGGGTCTTGGAGCATCTGGCTGCCGAGTTTGAGCGAGGCGCGGAGTGTCGTGCCCGGGAATTCTTTCCGGAAGGCCAGCAACAGAACCTCAACCCCAGGTTCCGGGATCAGACCATCCTTGATAATGGAGCGGAAGAATGTGTCGAGCGCCGCCCGGTCTCCGGCATAGCCCTCAATCTCATAGACCGCGAAGGCCGAGAAGTCGATGGTCGTCCGTTCGAGCGCTTTGCGGTGGTAACTGCCTTGCTCCGCGGCCTGGCGGACCAGCCAATAGGCCAGAACGGCCTTCACGCCGATCTCCTCATAAAGAGGGGAGCGCCGGCAGAAATCGGCTGTCCAGCGTCGCAACGGAGGAAAACGCCGAAGGGTAGCCCGTGCCTCCAGCCATCGCTTCTCGTCCTGGGGAATGCCAACCACCTCAATGAGTTGGCGCAGCAGCAGTTTGTCCTTGCTCTTGTCGTCGGGGTCGGTGTAGAGCAAATCGATGTAGCGAACCTCCTTGCGAATGGTCGTCCGGATCGCGTCGAGGTCGAAGTAACTCTCCACGTCTACTCCCTGCTCGCGGATGATGTTCTCTGCCGTGGCCGCAAGAGCAAGGATGTCCAAAGTGCCCAGCAAGAGCGGGAACAGAGTATCGTGCCACCAGGGTTCCTCCAGCGCCACGCGCTTCTTCTCGGGAGGCAGGAAAAGCAGGGCTTGCTTGGCCTTGTCGTCAAGGGGCTTCATGAGCTGCTCGTCCGTCCGATCCTTGATCTCCGCGCGGAAGCGTTGCCGCAGTTGCTTCTCGGGGACTCCGGCGATGTCTTCCAGTGTGTAAGTCTTGTCCCCGACTCGGAACAGGGCCCCTCCCCCAGCGGACGCCGTGGCCGTGGCGAGCAGCCAGCTGCACAGGAGTACCGGCAGGAGCCTGAAGAAACCCTGAGAGCATGGTTTGTTCACGGTTTGTTCTCCATGACGAGCGAGGAAAAGCAAGTTTGGACAAACGCCGACGCTTGCCCATCATCCGCCAAGACGAGGATGGCAAGGCTGCCTGCCATCTGGATGTGACAGGACTGGCCGCGTCCGGGATACCCCTCGTGGCGGATCCGTCCCCCCGCGCCTTCACCGGCGACAGTTCGCTTCTCACCTCGGCACAGAGCCGCATACTCGCCGAGTCGAGTGACGAAGTCCTGCTGTCGCCCGCCGCTGAAATGGAGGAGAAATACGTCCGCCGAGGAGCCATCCGCGAACGTGGAACTGGTCAGTGCTCCGCCGCGAAAACCCTCACACAGGGCAAAGTCGTCGAAGGCGGGAGGGCACAGCAGCAAGCAGAGGTCGAAGTAATCGATCTCGACGACGGGGCGGAGCTTTAGGTCCGGCCGCGCTTTCGCAAACACTTTCAGCTGCTTTGCCGCTGCCCCCGAGGGGACCAGCCTCTTGAGGTCGCACCCCAAGATGGCGGGATACGAAATCTTGGTCTCCAGCAGTTTGCCGAAGTGGTCTACTTTGAGCCCGAGCCGGCGTACAAAGCGAGCGGACAGTTCATAGGAGTAGTGCTGGCGGAGGAGGTTCCGATCGTGCTCGAGTTGACCCCGGAACCGTGGGGCCACCGACCCTCGAACGGCTGCTAGGATCTCCTCGGAGACACGATGGGCTCGAGCTAGGGACTCCGCAAACGCGACCGCGTGTCCCTCGCAGAAAAAGCGGAGCTGGCGCGGGTCAAGCCGAGCGTTCCGAGTCCGGAGAACCTTGTCCTGGTAGACGTGCAACAACTCGTGCAGGAGCAGGACGAACGCTAGATCCTCCGCGGCCCTTGCTGTCTTCAACCGGGAAGCGCAGAACTTTTCAAACTTGGCGGGGCTCAGGTAGATCTTCCCCTCCGAACGCCGCATGAATGCAACCGGCTCCAGAGGAGACAGCGGATCGACGGAGCCAAACGGTTGGCGGCCCTCGGCGATGTCAAGGGTCGCCTCCAAGCGGTAGGGGAGGTGCTCCTCCAACGCGGTTTTGGCACGGGCGAATGCGGCGTGGAAGAACTCGGAGGGAAACGGGCCGCCTTCGGCCAGCGTGGGCTGTGCGATGGGCACAGTGGAGGCACAACCGAGGAGCAAGCAAACCAGTTTGTAGTCCATCGCAGGTTGGTCTCGGCTTCGGTTGGGGATGCCTCCGCCCGGAAGTCAAGAGGCAGGGGAGGCGGGCGCAAGGATGCTCTGAGACTCCGGCGCCCGCCTGTTGCGGTCGCAACATTCTAGCGCCACTCTATGGTGAGCTTGACGGAGATGTAGTCCGCCGTATAGTCTTTGCTGAGCACCTCGGCAGGACTCACAAAGTAGCCAACGAGGTTTCCAGTTCCACTCGCATATATCGCAGGACCGATAGTGTATCCTCGATCCCTCAACTCGTTGGCCTCTGCTGTTAGTTTCGCCACTGACACAGGGATACTTTTCGCTGCTGGATCCGTGGTCGCAAACGCAATCGGCTCGGCGTTGTAATAATCGATTTTGGTCGTAATCCCGAAAGGACCGAAGATAATCCTGGTATTATTCATATCCGGGACAGTGACGTAGTTCAAGGCCCCAACGACGTAGCCCGTACGAGTCAGCTGGATGGCGTTGCGGACCCTCTCCAATGCGATGCCGCCCGTAGGCCCCTTGAGGATGGGCGGCGTTTCCGCTGTCCTACTCGCGCCGCCTCCATCGATCCCAAAGGGAGGATACGGCCCAAATGTGCCGCGTATATCTGGGAAGCGATCTGCAATGGCCAGAAAGGGCATACAGTAGTAATCCTGTCCGCCAGTCCTGATCTTGTCCAGGGCCGTTTTCGCCTTCGGCTCGACCTTCAGCATGACACCGGTCGTGAATCGCGCGAACAGGGGCACCTGCCAGGCCTTTGCGGTCACGGTTAGGTCCGGCTTCAACTCGGTGCCGTCGCTCGTGGTGAAATTTTGCGAGGCGTAGCCCTGCCCATTCGTCGCGGTGCCGTCGTTGGGCGAAATCGGGACGGGAGTTTGGCGCAACAACGCCTTGATTGTTTGAAGTTCCTTGGCGATGGCGTTGGCCCCTGGGAACAGTTTTTCCAGCACTGTCGCGATGATCTGTGGCTCGGGGTCGTCCTTACCCTGGCCGAGTACGTCCACGGCCTCGCCCCGCTCACGGAGCAGGAAATCATAGGCGGAGCGCTGCGGCCGGGGGCGGACGCCGGCAAAATGGCGATCATCCGCGCGCGGCCGCGGGCCCTCGATGAGGGGGTCGTTCTGGCCCCAGGCCTCGTAGACCGTCGTGGCGAATGCGGGCGTTGTCAGACCGTCCTGCTTCTCGCCGTTCAGAAACGACCAGGTTATGAGGTCCGAGAGTGGCGGGTCGCCCGGCAACGTCACATAGTCCGCGATGCTGTTGAAGTCAATGCTCTGCAGCACGACCGACCCACCGGCGGCGTCCGGGCGACCGTCGCCATCGTCGTCTGGCACCCACAACTGGTAACTGACGATGTAAACGACCAGGTCGTAATTTGAGTCGTACCAGTCCATGGTCAGCGACGACGTGTCTGCCCCGTAGCGGACGATGGAGCCCGTTACGGTGTTGCCGCTCTCGGCGGTGATGGTCTGTGTGTCGGACATGTCGACCGAGGCGGGGGTCAGCACGCACGAGGTGGTCGGCCCCGTGCCGGTCGCGCCACACGAGCCGCCCCAAACGGTTTTGCCCGACGGAAAGGATGGGGCATCCGAGGGCGTGGGCAGAGCCTGGAACGTCACATTGGTGCCGGCCTTGACGTACAGTCCCTCGACCGGCATGTCCTGGAACGAGCCGCCCGGTAGCTGGAACTGAAGGCGATCGACACCGACAGCCCAGACGTCAACGGTTGTGCTGCCCTGGCGCGTGACCGAGTTCACCCCGGTGTTGTAGGTTGCCGTGGCCGTCACCTTGATCTGCCAATGCCCCGGCCCGGACATCCCGCTCAAAGTGACCGTCGCAGTGTCCGAACCGCTTGCAGGAGAGATGTCAACAACCGTCCCGTCCGGACCGCTAATGACTGTCGCTTCCCACGACCAATCTGGCCCACTGACGCTATAACCTGGATCCCCGTCGGGAGGCGCAGCGTTGTCTTTCGCTTGCAACGAAGCGCTGGCCGCAGAAGTTCCGCTGGGAACCACGACAGGCAGCACCGTTCCCGGGGCTGGAGTAACTACAACTGTCACAACGGTAGCGTTCCCAGGCAGGGGAACCAACAGCAGAACCGCCGTCGCGACGAACCAAGTGCTTTCTCACGGAGATCTCCTGATTGGCGAATCGAGCGACGGTTTGGGAAAGGGTTTGTCGGCACGATTGTCCGGTCGACCACGACGCTTCCCAGAGCACCGGACACGACCCGGGAACGACATCCCCTGACCCTTCGGCGCGCTCTGGAACTCGCCAGCGTCGGGAGACCGGGCCGTAGACAGGAAGGGGTAGGGTAAGCGACTCTCCCACCGGTTGTCAAGGAACAAATCAACTTTTCTCATTTCTTCATCCCTCGTCGCTGTTCACCGTCAACGCTACGCCGCCGAAAGGGGCCAGCCAGCACCGCTGCTGGCCTGAGCGCAGCCGTCGGGTCACTTCCGCAGCAACCTGCCGACGGCGACTCCGGCTCGCCGCCACAACCCGTTTTCCCTACCCTACGGACAACACTCCTTCCGTGGAACAGACAGATGGCCACATCCCCTGGCAAGAAGGGTTGGCTCGATTTCCTGTGCGCCGGGGTTCTGTACTACTACGCTACCAGCGTGCTCGTCGTGGTTGGCGTGCTGCTTGGACACCAGTATGTGAAACCAACCCCGCGGGGCCTGAGCAACCCTGGAGATGTACTGGCCGCGCTGACCAACTGGGACGGGCGCTGGTATGTGGGGATCCTTCAAGACGGCTACGCTTACCAGCCCGACAAGCACTCGAACATCGCCTTCTTCCCAGCATTT
>DASPXY010000061.1:0-7238 GCA_035637055.1 Gemmataceae bacterium
TCTGGCGAGCGGCGCGGCGTCAGCCCGCCGGTAAAGCCTTACCGGCGGGCTGACGCCGCGCCGCTCGCCGTGGCCTTGGCCCGAGGATCGCGGCGGTCATCAGGAACCCCATCGTGATGAGCAAAAGTCCCACACCCAGCATGAACACCCATTTCGCCATGGCTCCCTCCGCACACGCGATTCCCGGCAGGGCTCACTTCTCCGCCGCCCGGCAGAAATCGAAGTCGCATCCTTCGTCTGCCTGCAACACCCGTTCGACATAGAGTTTGCCATATCCTCGGTTGAACTTGGAAGGAGGCGGTTGCCACGCCGCACGCCGTCTCTGTAACTCTTCCTCCGACAACAGCACGTTCAGCGTCCGCTTGGGTACGTCCAACTCGATCATGTCGCCGTCGCGCACGAGGGCCAGCGGACCACCAACCGCCGCTTCCGGGCAGACGTGCAGCACCACCGTCCCCGCCGCCGTGCCGCTCATCCGCGCGTCGGAGATCCGGACCACATCGCGCACGCCGGCGTCGAGGAGCTTGCGCGGCATCGCGATCGAGCCCCACTCCGGCATTCCAGGACCGCCGACGGGGCCAACATTCTGTAGCACCAACACATCGTCGGGCCGTACGTCCAGGTCGGGCCGGTCAATGCGCGCCTCCAGATCCTCCTGCCCGTTGAACACCACCGCCCGCCCACGGTGACGCAGCAGATGCGGGGATGCCGCGGATTGCTTGATGACCGCGCCGCGTGGGCACAGATTGCCAAACAAGACCGCTGTGCCTCCCTCCGCTGCCAATGGCTCGGCCAACGGCCGGATCACCTCGCGCCGATCCACGCGGGCGCGCTCCAGGTTTTCACCAACGGTCCGACCGGTCACGGTCAAACAGTCAAGGTATAGCAGCGGCGCCAGTTCCTTCATCACCGCAGGAATCCCGCCGGCCTCGAACAGATCCTCCATGTGATACTGGCCCGAGGGCCGCAGGTTCACCAGCAACGGCGTCGTGCGGCTGAAGACGTCCACCTTCGTCAGCGGCAACTTCAGGCCAAGACGGCCCGCGATCGCAGGCAGGTGGACGACCGCATTCGTCGAACCGCCAATCGCCATGAACACGCGCAGCGCGTTCTCAAACGCCCGCTCCGTCAGGATGCGCGACGGCGTCAGCCCCAAGCGCACCAACTCCACAATCTGCCGGCCTACCGCTTCCGCCAGTCGTAAACGGCGCGAATCCGGAGCGGGAATGGCGGCAGTACCCGGCAGACTCAGGCCGAGCGCCTCGCTCATGGCCGCCATCGTCGATGCCGTGCCCATCACCATGCAATGCCCGGTCGAGCGCCCCAAGGCGTCCTCGATCTCGGCATACTGCTCGCGACTGATCTTGCCGGCGCGGAAGTCCTCAGTGAGACGGCGGCAGTCGGTGCAGGCGCCGAGTACCTGACCGTTCCAGCGGCTTGTCAGCATCGGGCCGCCGGTCAATAGAATGGCTGGCCGGTCGGCGGAAGCGGCCCCCATGAGCTGAGCGGGGATGTTCTTGTCGCAGCTCGCCAGCAGCACGACGCCGTCGAGCGGCTGGGCGCGGATCATCTCCTCGGTGTCCATCGCCAGCAGGTTGCGGTAGAGCATCGTCGTCGGCGCGATGTGGAATTCGCCGAGGGAGATTGTCGGAAACTCCAGCGGCCAGCCGCCCGCTTGCCAGACGCCGCGCTTGACCGCCTCGGCCAACTCGCGGAAATGAATGTGGCAGTGGTTCAGCTCGCTCCAGGTCTGGGCGATGCCGATGACCGGCTTCGTGAGGTCGATGTCGTCGAAGCCGGACGCCTTGAACCAGGCGCGGCGCGTCAGGCCCCAGTTGCGGGCATCGACGGCGCCGCGCGTGCTGCGCGCGAAGGAGTCGCTCATGGGTGCCTCACCGGGTCAGCGCAACCGCACCCGCACTACTTTGCGCGAACCGTGGCGGACCACCAGGCCATCCGTCACCGGCACGTTCGCCTTCGGGTCGGTGATTTTCGTCCGGTCAGCGCCGACCGTGACGCCGCCGCCCTCGACGGCACGCCGCCCCTCGCCGTTGCTCTTGGCGAGGCCGAGCATGACGAGGAGTTTGACGACCCAGATTGTCCCATCCGCCACTTCGGCAGCCGGTATTGCGACTTCCGCGATCTCCGTCGGATCCTGCTTGTCCGAATTGCGCCGCACCCACTCCTCTTCCGCCGCCTGCGCACATTCCGGCCCGTAGTAAAATGTCACGATGTCGCGGCCGAGCGTCTTTTTCGCCGCCATCGGATGCGTCGCTGTCGCGTCGGTCAAAAGAACGATCTCCTCGGCCGTCCGATCCGTCAGCAACTCGAACCACTCGCGCATCAGCGTATCGGGAATGCTCATCGTCTTGGCGAATTGCTCGTAGGCCGGCTCGCCGACGCCGATGTAGTTGCCCAGGCTCTTGCCCATGCGCCGCTCGCCATCCAAACCGCGCAGGATCGGCAGCGTCAGGCAGATCTGCGGCTCCTGGCCGGCGTCGCGCTGCAGGTCGCGGCCGACCATCAGGCTGAAAAGCTGCTCGCTGCCGCCGAGTTCCACGTCGGCGCGCACCTCGACGCTGTCGTGCCCCTGCATCAGCGGGTACAGGCATTCGTGCAGGTAGATGGGCGTTTCGGCCTTCACGCGCTTGGCGAAGTCGTCGCGCGCGAGCATTTGCTGCACGCTCATCTTGCTGGTCAGTTCCAGCACACGCAGGAACGTGAACTTGCTGAACCAGTCGCCGTTGTGTGTCACCTCGGTGCGGTCGATGTCGATGACCTTGCTCACCTGACACAGATAATCGCGAGCGTTTTCCTCGACTTTCTCCGGCGTCAGCCGTGCCCGGGTCTGGTCGCGGCCGCTGGGGTCGCCGACGAGCGCCGTGTAGTTGCCGATGATCAGCACCGCCTGATGGCCTAGCTCCTGGAACAGACGCAACTTGCGCAGCGGAACCGTGTGGCCGAGATGGACGTCGATGCCGGTCGGGTCGATGCCGTACTTGATTCGCAGCGGTTTGCCAGTCTGAACGCTCCGCTCCAGTTTGCGGCGCAACTCGTCCTCGCGCTCGATCTGCTCGACGCCCCGACGAATCAGGGCCAGTTGTTCGTCAACCGTTTTCACGGGAGACCCTCCAAAGCCCACCCGCTGCGACGGGTGGGCTTACGAATACATCTGGAAGCGACCAACCGCCTCAAAGGCATTGACATGGTGCTCGACGGTCGGTTCGCGCCGACCGTCGGGCCAGCTCAGGGCGAGCACGTCGAAACGGGCGGAACAATCGAGGAGGCGGCGCTCTTGCAAGAAGTGCAGGGCCAGTTTCGTCAAGCGACGCTGCTTCGTCGTATCCACCGACGCGGCGGGCCTCGTGGTGTCGTCGGTGCCGGTCGAGCGAACCTCGACGAAGACGACGCAACGCCCATCAAGGGCGACGAGGTCAATTTCACCGTGGGGACAGTCGTAGTTGCGAACGACGATGCGATAGCCGAGGCCCTTGAGGAATCGCGCCGCGGCCCGTTCAGAGCGACTACCGAACCAGCGACGCCACCACGGCTTGCGGGCGGGGGAGGACACAGCGGCCTCCAGGTTGGACCCGCTTGCGGGTTAGCAGTCCGGCGCCTGCTAACCCGCAAGCGGGAAGATAGGCGGTTACTCGGCGGCGCTCTCCGTCGTCGCCTTGTGCTTGGCGCCCTTGGCCGCAGTGGCGCCGTCGGCGCTGGGCTTGACGCGACGCTCGCGCAACCGGGTCGCCTTGCCGACGCGATCGCGCAGATAGTACAGCTTCGCCCGCCGCACCGCCCCGGTGCGCTTCACTTCCACCTTGGCGATACGCGGCGAGTGAATCGGGAAGGTGCGCTCGACGCCCTCGCCCTGAACGATGCGCCGCACCGTGAACATCTCGCGCATGCCCTCGCCGCGCTTCGAGATCACCACGCCGCTAAACAGCTGGATGCGTTCTTTCTCGCCTTCCAGAATCCGCTGATGCACTTCCACCTGATCGCCGATGTCGAAGTGCGGAACTTCCTTTTTCTGACTGGCTTCCTCCACCAGCTCAATGAATTTGTTCTTCATGTTCGCCTCCCGTCTTGGTCGTTGAAGTTTCTGCCGGCCCCGCGTTGCGCTGGCTGCGGGCCGCGGATTGTTCTCTGCGCCACCGGGCAATCGCCTGGTGGTTGCCGCTCAGCAAAATCTCGGGCACCTCCATGCCGCGAAAAACACGCGGCCGGGTGTACTGCGGATATTCTAGCTGTCCCGGGGTGCTGTGCGACTCCTCCGTTACGCTTTCCGCGTCGCCCAGGACGCCGGGCACGTAGCGGATCACGGTGTCGATGACGACCATCGCCGGCACCTCGCCGCCGTTGCACACAAAGTCGCCGATCGAGATCTCGCGGGGTTTCAGCCCCAACCGGATGCGCTCGTCGAAGCCCTCGTAGCGGCCGCACAAGAGCAACAGCCGCTGGTGGCCCGCCAGTTCCTTGACGACCGCCTGGGTCAGCCGTTCGCCGGCGGGCGTCAGCATCACGAGCAAGCCCGGCTCGGGGGCCTTCTGCTGCACCTCCTCGACGGCGGTATACACCGGCTCGGGCATAATTACCATGCCGGGGCCGCCGCCAAAAGGCCGATCATCCACCTGGTGATGCTTGCCCCCGGCCCAATCTCGGATATTCCAGAGATGGATTGCTACCAGGCCCCGGTCGATGGCCAGTTTGAGCAGGCTCTGGGTGAAATAACCCTGAAAAAGCTCCGGGAACAAGGTTACTACGTCAAAGCGCATGGGTCAACTGGCGGGCGGTGCTTCCGGCGTTCCGGCGGGGGCGGTCGGGGCGAGCGCGGCCGCCTCGAACTTCTTCATATACTTCTTCAGCAACACCTGTACCTTTTCGGACGGCAGCGCGCCGACGCTCATCCAGTACTTGATGCGGTCGGGCTGAAGCCGTACGCGATCGTCGGTGTTCTTGACCATCGGGTCATACGAGCCGAGTTCCTCCAGCACGCGGCCGTCGCGCGGCTGGCGCGAGTCGATGGCCACAATGCGGTAGTAGGGGCGATGTTTGCGCCCCATCAACTTCATGCGAATGCGAACTGCCACGGTCTCACCTTTCAGCCAGCGATTGTCACGAAGCAGGAAATAGCCAAGGATAGGGATGGCGCCGCGAAGGTCAAGAGGGTTTCGCTGTCTTCAGCCCCCTGAAGGGGGCTGAAGACAGGTTCTTCCTTCGCCGAACAACGGGTCACTTCTTCCGCTTGTCCTGCTTGCGTTTCTTCTTGCGTTCGTCGGCCCGCTCCTTCGCGGTCTTGCGCTTCCCAGTGCCGATCTTCGTTTTGGGGATCATCCCACCCGGCTGGAACATGCCCTGCTTGCCCATGCCCGTGATCATCTTGATCCGCTGCCAGATGCTCATACTCGCCATTTGCCGCATCAGCGTGCGGATCTGATCGAACTGATGCAGGAACTGCTTGATCTCGTGCGGCTCGGTGCCGCTGCCGGCGGCAATGCGGCGGCGCCGGCCGATGTCGATGACGTCCGGATCCCGCCGCTCCTCCTTCGTCATTGAGTCGATCATGCCCTGGATTCGCTTCATCGCGACTTCCGGATCCTCGCCCTCCGGCACCATCTCGCTCATCCCCGGCATGTGCGACATCAACTCGCGCATCCCACCCATCTTCTGCATCTGCATGAACTGGCTGCGAAAGTCGTCGAGGGTGAAATTGCCCTTCTCCAACTTCGCCTGCTGCTTCGCGAGTTCCTCCTGCGAGATCTGCGCCTGGGCGTCCTGCACTTTGATGAGCAAACCCGCGACGTCGCCCTGGCCGATGATGCGCTGGGCCATGCCCTCGGGGCGGAACTCCTCCAACTTGTCCAACTTCTCGCCGACGCCGATGAACTTGATCGGGACGCGCGTCACCTCCTTGATCGACAGGGCAGCCCCGCCGCGGGTGTCGCCGTCGAGCTTCGTCAGGATCACGCCGTTCAGGTCGAGCGCGTCGTTGAACGCCTTCGAGCTGTTGACCGCGTCCTGCCCGGTCATCGCATCACAAACGAGATAGACCTCGTCCGGCTTGACGACGCGGTCGATCTGCTTCAACTCGTCCATCGGCATCTCGGCGACGTGCAGCCGGCCTGCCGTGTCGAGAATCACCGTGTCGATCAGCGTCTTCTTGGCGTGGGCGACGGCGTTGCGGCAAATGTCGATCGACGACGGGCCGCGATAAGCGCCGTCGGGGCCGTGCTCGCCCTCGGCGTAGACCGGCACGCTGAGCTGTTCGCCGAGCACCTTGAGCTGCTGCACGGCGGCGGGCCGCTGCAAGTCCACCGCGACGAGCATCGGCTTGCGGCCGTAGCGATCGCGCAGGGTCATCGCCAGTTTGCCGGCGGTCGTCGTCTTGCCGGAACCTTGCAGACCGCACAGCATGAAAACGGTCGGTCGATCCTTCGCGAAGTGCATGCGCGTATCGACCGGCCCCATCAACTGCACCAGCTCCTCGTAGATGATGCCGACGATTTGCTGGCTGGGGTCGAGCGTGCGCAGCACCGCCGTGCCGACCGCCTTCTCGGTCACACGCTTGATGAAGTCGTTGACGACGGTGTAATTGACGTCGGCGTCGAGCAGGGCCTTGCGCACCTCGCGCAGACCTTCCTGCACGTTCGCCTCGGTAATGCGGCCCTTGCCGCGCATCTTCTTGAAGGCATCGGCCAGGGCGCGTTGAATACCCTCGAACATGATTCCCACCCCTGCGTTCGGATACGGGGGAAGCCTCAGTCTATTCCCGGAGCCGGACGAGTGCGTACAGGCATACGTCCAACGTCATGAGGGACAGTAAATTAGGATTATAAGGGATCGCGACGGCCCTTGCAACGGAACCGGCGGCGCCGGCGCGGTTTTCCGCAGGCCATCATCGTGACTGGACAGCGGAGCGGGCTTGTCTCGCTGCGAAAACGTGGGGCAGGCTTCCAGCCTGCCAACTTGTGGCTCGGCAGGCTGGAAGCCTGCCCCACGGTTCACTGCAAAACCGTGGGGCAGGTTTTCAACCTGCCGTTTGGCTTGGCAGGTTGAAAACCTGCCCCACGGTTCACGGCTTCTTCCAAAGGTCGATGGGCCGCTGCGCCTCGGTGCGGAAAGGCAAATCGATCCGCCGACCTTCCCCGGCGGACGCATAGGCGGCGAAGATCGCTTCCAGCACCGCCCGGCCGTCCTCGCCCGTGCAGAGCGGCTGTCGGTCCTCGCGAACGCAATCGACG
>DASPXY010000062.1:0-6614 GCA_035637055.1 Gemmataceae bacterium
TCTCGGGCCCTTGCGGATGACAAGGTGACAGGGTGACACGGTGACCAGGTGACCGGCGTAACTCCCTTTCACCTGGTCACCTGGTCACCTGGTCACCGTGTCATCCTCACGCGGGCCTGAAACAGCCTTCCTGCTGACGTACGGACAGCCAAACGCTCGGGCGGCGCATCACCGCCCATGGTGCAGAACACCAAGCTAGATGCATACCCCAGAAGTTGCCTCCTGTTGGAAAACAGGCAGTGGTGTTCTACCGCTCTCTTGGAGAGGTGACAAGCTCCCCCGACACGAACGAGATAGCACGAGGCTCACCAACGGGCGAGCATCTCCATCGCCAATCTGCCGAGGCTCTCCTCGCTCACCGAAACCGCCTCGCCGCAATCCGGACAGCGAATGGAGCCCCGCTCCATCAGCGCGGTGAAAATCATGTCCTCGAAGGTTTCGCCATCCCCCAGCCCGAACCACGGCCCTTCCTCGGTCATCCGATCGAGAATCTCCGACATCGACGCGTCCGGCGGGGCAACGAAACGGCAACCACAATCGGCGCAGTACAGTTCGATTTGCATGAGAACCTCCTTGACATTGCGAGGGGATGGGTGCTTGCACTCGCTGTAAGAGCAAGTGCAATACCAAGATCTCTGCTCAGTCGGCGGCGCACCCCGATTGGGACGGAAGTCGCCGTTTGTTCTGGATTTGCGCTCGAAATAGGAGGTTGGACGGGTGCGTGGACTGGCGAAGAAGCAGAAGGTTTGCCGCTGGGGCGATTGCAAAATCGCACACCTGGCTTACAAACCCTGACTTCTGTTACCCGCAAGCGGGTTAGAAGCGGTTTCAAAACCTGTGTTACCAACCCGAAGCGTAAGTGAGGGTGGCCCTCGCTGACGCTTCGGGTTAGTTTTGAAACCACTTCTTAGCAGTCTGGAACGTGCTAACCCGCAAGCGGGCACCCGAGGAACTTCTGGGCGAGAATTACTCCTTGTTGTGAGCCACCTGGTTGTCGAGAGCGACGCTGTAGGCGACCAGGGCAGTATGGGCAGCCTGGTAGGCAGCTTCGTCGCCGAGCACCGCCGGGGCAAACCGCAGACCATTGCGGTGCATGTACTCGACCAACTCCTGCGCCGTCTTGCCGCCACCGGAAAACTTCTGCTGGAAGTCGAAGTAGGGGATCGCGTCCCCCGCACTCAGGGCCGCGATGGCAGCCTCAAAGTCGTCCAGGAAGCGCTGGGCGTCAAGATACTGCCTGGTCGGCACGTCGTTCACCTTCTTGGTCAGGGTGTCGCGGATCTGGCCCAGGGCCTTTTCCAGGTTGCCGAGGCCCTCCAGGTCAGGGCGCGCGTCGGCGGCCTGGCGGAAGAGGCGGTGCGCTTCCTTTTCGATACTGGTCAGCTGTGTGGGGTCGGCAATCTCGCGGTTGCGCAGCGCCACGGGCCAGGTAAACTGCCCGTTGTTGCGCAGCAGACCCAGGTTCTTGCCCTTCGACGTGACGTTCAGGTGCTTGAGGACATCCTCCTCCAAAGACGGCGTGGCGACCGGCGCCTTCTTGCCGACTTGCTTCTTGAGACTGTCGAGCAAGATGTTCAGCGACTTGCCGGACTGGATCTCAATCGGGTTGGCGGTCGTCTGAATGCGCTGCAGCGTTTGCCGCTGGATCTTGGCCTGCTCCTGCGAGAAGGTTGGCGTGTTGTCGCGGAAGTAGGCCGCAGTGTCGAACGCCTTCTTCTTCGTGTCGAGTTTGGCCTGCTTGACCATCTCGGCGAGCAAGTTCGCCTGCTGGATCTGGATGGCTTGCTGGCCGAAGGCGTTTGCCAGGCTGGCCTCACCGCGCAGATAGCCACCATAGGGATCGCTGGAGTAACTGCTGTAGGGATCGTAACCGCTCGTGTAGCCGCCGCCCCCTCCATAGGAGGAGCCATAGGAAGAAGTGCCCGGGTAACCCCCCGACGTGTAGCCGCCGCCAGCGCCGCCAGAGGCGTACGGGTTGGTGTAGCCACCGCCGGAGGAATACGGATTGTTGTAGGGGGTGGGGGAATAGCCGCCGTAGCCGTAAGGGGTTATCGGCTGATACACCGGGCCGAGATTAATGGGAGGATAGGGATTGTAGCCCAACAGCCACGGCGGAATGTTCCGGTACGTGCGGCCGAGGAAGGCCGTGTTGTAGGCGAACTGCCGGAACTGGTTCGTCTGCAACGTCGTCGGGATGAAACTGGGGTTGTTGTACTGGGCCGACGGAAAACTGCGGAAAGGGATCGCCTGGGCCGCGGCGGTGGTGGTGAAGACACCCAAACCGACCGCGGTAAGGACAGCGAGAATCGCTGCCCGAGTGAAGAATCGTTTCGTCACCATTCCCCCGACATGAGGTCAGTGGTTCAAGGTTTCAATCCGTCCGCGGCCGGTCCCGAACCGGCCGCAGGGAAATCAGACGAATCTTGTCGTCTATCGTACCTGAGGGGCTGGCGCTGTGCAAGTTAAGAGCGCGGAAAAGTCGCGCCGCGCTGTTGGCGAACGGCCGGCGTGAGCCGGCCGTTCGCCAACAGCGTTAGCCGTGGTCGCTGCTCCCGACCAGCAGACCGCGCTTCTCGACCGCCGCCTTGAGGGCGGCCAGGCGTTTGCGCGTGTCCCGCACGAAGACCCACCCCATGATTGGGGTCAGCAACCAGGACAGCCACCGAGGGCGCGCCTGGAGATGATAGCGAAAACTGACCCGCGTCGTGCCAGGGGCGACCTCCTCGAAATGCCAGGAGCCCGCGAAGTTGTCGATCAACCTTGGCCCGCGCGTCATCTTGACCGCACAGGTGCGCGGCGGGTTGAACGATACATACTCGGTCTCCATGCCGAGGCCGTTGTGAGCGACGCAATACGCGCGCACGCCAACGCCGGCTGCCGTGGCTCCCTCAAGCAACTCCGCCGACTTCAGGAACGGATCCCACTCCAGACGCCGGTTGTAGTCCTGGGTAAGAGTGAACAATTCGCTCGGAGTGGCCGAGATCACAATTGCTTGCTCGAACGTCATGTCACACCTCCTCGTCGGCTATCGGCACAGGGACGCGCACAAGGAGTAGTTTGCCCGAACAAAGCCTGTCAGTTCGAGCGCCCCCCGAACCGGGCGGTCACTTCCTCCTCCACAGGATGAAGGGCCTCCGGTGAGAGTTGGGACAGCACCCGAGCCAACAGTTCGATTTGCTGTTCCTCAGACAGTTCGGCACCAAGCCGCGCGAGCAACGAAGCCCGCTCTGCCGTCGGCAATTGGCGGGCCAGTCCGAGCAGCGGAGAGGCGGTCACAGTTTGCAGTGCCGCGGACTGGTTCTCTGTGGAGAAAAGTTCGCCGTTCTGCCGGGCTCGACGGCGTTGTTCGTCCAGCGCGGCCTGCTCTGCTGGGTCGGTGATCGCCTCGGCGACAACCCTCTGCAAAGGAGCAACGCGCCGCAAGTGGAAAGGAGTCTTCCCCATCACTCAAGCCTCTTCAACTATCTTCTACGGTGCCGACCGGGGCAAGGGGATCTGCTCACGTTGCGGTTGCGTCCGCGGCGCCTCCCACAGCCGCACCATCTGATCGCCCCCGCACGTCGCCAGCCACGTCCCATCGCGACTGAACGCCAACCCCGTCACGCGGTGCGTGTGCCCCTTCAAGGTCAAGGTCTCCTCGGCGGTGAACACGTCCCACAACTTCACCGTCTGGTCCTCGCTCGCCGTCGCCACGCGCTTGCCGTCCGGGGAGAACGCCACGCACGTCACCGCGTCCGTATGACCCTGGAACGTGCGCACCGCTGCCCCCGTCGCGGCCTGCCACAATTTTGCGGTCTGGTCCTCGCTCCCCGTCGCGAGCCATTCGCCATCCGGTGAGAACGCCACGGATGTGACTGCGTAACGGTGGGCCTCCTTCTTGACCCACACCTCCTTGCGCGTCTCCAGGTTCCAGACTCGTACACTTCGATCGGCCCCAACAGCGGCCAGGCGCCCGCGCCCCGTCCCTGGCGCGTCCGGACTGAACGCTACGCCGCGAACCGCTCCTACGGGGCCGGTCAACGGTTCGCCCACTGCCTTCCGGGTCGCCACGTCCCAGAGTCGTACCGTGCCGTCTACCCCGCAACTCGCCAGCAACTTGCCGTCCGGGCTGAACTTGACCCCCGTCACGCGCCGCTCGTGGCCCGCCAGGGCGGCCAGCTCCGCACTACTGGCCGTGTCCCACAGGCGCACCAGCCCGTCCTCCCCAGCGGTTGCCAGATATTTGCCGTCAGGACTACACGCGATCTCATGCACTGGCCCGGTCTGCCCCTTCAACGACGGGGGCCGCGTTCCCAGTTCGGTCAGGTTCCAGAGCCGCACGTCGCCGCGCGCCGTGTGATCCGCCGGATCGATGAAGTCGCCGCCCGTCGCCAGCGTCTTGCCATCCGGACCGAAGGCGACACTGTGGACCGCGATGCCCTGGGCCGGCAGGTGCGGCGTGACCCGGCCGAGCGTGTGCTCGAAGGAGAGCGACGCCAGTTTCTGGCCGTCGTCGGAGAACATCACGCTCCGCGTCACCCCCTCGATGCCCGCGTAGTTCTTCAACTCGACCTCGCGCAGCAGATCCCAGACCTTGACGTTGCCGCCGGCTCCAGCCGACGCCAGCCGCAGCCCCTCCGGGCTGAACGCCACGCTCTCCACCGGCCGCGGGTGGGCGCCCAGCAAGTGCATATTGCGACTTTTCAGCTCCCATATCCGCAAGGTCTGGTCCCAGCCACCCGACGCCAGTTGCTTGCCGTCCGGGCTGAATGCCAGACACGTCACCCAGTAGGTGTGCCCCTTGAGCGGCGGTTTCTGCTCCGTCCCGGTGTAGGTATCCCACAGCCGGATGGTGCGATCCTCGCTGCCCGAAGCCAGCAGCCCGCCGACCGGACTGAACGCCACCGCCCGCACACAATAGTTGTGGCCCTTCAACAGATATTTCAGCTGACGTTTCTCCACGTCCCAGAGCCGAACCGCGTGATCCTCGCCGCCCGAGGCCACCAACTTGCCGTCGTCGGAGAACGCCACCGCCAGGGCCGCCCCGTCCGCGTGTTTCCAAACGTCGCGCGGCGTGTCCCCCGCGCTGTCCGTCTGCCAGAGTTTGACCTCGCCGTCGGCGTCGGCGGTCGCGAGGAGCTTGCCATCGGGACTCAGCGCCATGGCCCGCACCGGGCGGCGGTAGCCCTCGAAGGTGCGCAGGCAGCCTTGCTTCGCGTCCCACAGTTTGACCGTTTGATCGAGGCTGGCGGTCGCGATGCGACGGGCGCCAGGGCTGAAGACGATGTGCGTGATCAGGTTCGTGTGCCCGGTCAGGTTGAACCTTTCACGCCGGCCCAGGCGGTGCAGATAGTACCACTCGAAACCGCGCAGATCGTCCTCGCCCTTCTGCGGTTCCTCCAGGCGGAGCAGTTCCAGGGCCCGCTCGGGGTGGCCCTCCTTGAGGGCCGTGTGCGCAAGGCTCATGTGGGTGGCGTAGCGGCTGTGGCGGGCCTGCTGATAATCCGTCTCCGCTTGCTTCCTGGCCGCGACGGCGACGGCCCTGCTGGTGACTGCCGTTTCCCGGGCGCGATCGGCTTCCTGGCGCGCGCCCTCGGCACGCAACCACAGATTGAGGAGGGCAACGAAACTGCCCGCCAGGACGAGCACCAGCACCGCCAGCAGCGCGGCCACCGCCGGGCGGCGCCTGGCCCACTTGACGACCCGCTCCACCGGACCGACCGGACGCGCCAGGATCGGCTGCCCCGTCAGGAAGCGGTTCAGGTCATCGGCCAGGGCCTCGGCGCTGGTATAGCGCTTCTCCGGATCCTTTTGCAGACATTTGAGGCAGATTGTATCCAGATCACGCGGCACCTTGACGTTGCAGCGCGACGGGGCGACGGGTTCCACGGTCTGCAACTGCTGCAGCGTTTCGAGGACCGTTTTGCCGCGAAATGGCGGCCGGCCTGTCAGGACGTCGTAGAGAATGGCGCCCAGGGCGTAGACATCGCTCACCGGCCCGACGGTGTGGGCCTTGCCGCTGGCCTGCTCAGGGGCCATGTACGACGGCGTCCCCATGATGGCGTCGGTGCCGGTGTTGCCGCTGTCGTCTTCGAGGCGTTTGGCGAGGCCGAAGTCGGTGATCTTGGGCACGCTGTCGCCGGTGAGCAGGACATTCGCCGGCTTGAGGTCGCGATGCACGATCCCGCGCGCGTGGGCATAATGGGCAGCGCGGGCCAACATTTCGAGCAGCTGCGCGGCCTGGCGGGCGGGCAAGGGAGTGCCGTTGAGCTTCTGGGCAAGGCTGCCGCCGTCAACGTATTCCAGCGAGAAAAACGGGCGGCCATCGCGCTCGCCGACCTCGTAAATCTGGACGATGTTCGGGTGCTGCAGCTGGGCGACCGCTTCCGCCTCGCGCTTGAAACGGGCGAGTTCCACGTCGCTCGCGTGGCTGCCGGCGAGGACCATCTTCAGCGCGACGAGGCGATTGAGGCTTTTCTGTCGGGCCTTGTACACCACGCCCATCCCGCCGCGCCCGAGGACGCCAAGCACTTCGTAGTCATCGCGTCCCGGGACGGGAGCGGCCGGCGCCGAACTCGGCCGCCGGCCACGACCGGGTTCGCTGCGCGTGTTGCCGTCGTCCTCTTCCACTCTGC
>DASPXY010000063.1:0-13523 GCA_035637055.1 Gemmataceae bacterium
CGGCCATCTCTACCCCGCGATTGGTTCGGTGGTGGCGCGCTGGCGCGGCCCGAACCATCCGGCGCTGCCGCCCTACGTCGCCTTCATGAAATCGCGTTCGCACATCGCTTTTGGAGGTTATCTCGGCCGGCAGTACGATCCGTTCATCGGCGACCAGGCGGCGCGACTGCCGATCTACACGAACGTCGGCGAGGACACCGGCCGCGTCACTGAGGCGAACCTGTTTCAGCTCGCCGGCGGCCTGACGTACGAGCGCATCCATCAGCGCCGCAACTTGCTGCAAGCGTTCGACCAGGTTCGCAGCGAGATCGACCAGTCCGGCGCGATGGAGGCGATGGACCGTTACGGGCGGCAGGCGGTGGAGGTCGTGCTGGGCCGGCAGGCGCAGCAGGCGTTCGACCTGGAGCGCGAGTCGGCGCGCGTCCGCGACCGCTTTGGCAAGCATCTGTGGTGCCAGCAAGCGCTGCTGGCGCGGCGGCTCGTCGAGGCGGGCGTCAGTTTCGTGACGCTGGACCTGAGCTATCATCCGGCGTCGGGCACCTGGGATACTCATGGCGACAATATCCCTCCCTATGGTGGCATTCGGCGCGGGCTGGGGCCGCTCCTGCCGCTGTTCGATCACCTGCTGACGACGTTGGTGTCGGACCTGGAGCAGCGCGGCCTGCTGGACGAGGTGCTGGTGATCGCGATGGGCGAGTTCGGCCGCACGCCGCAGATGGGGACGCAGGGCAGCACCGATGGCCGCAATCACTGGCCGGTGGTGATGTCGATGGCGCTGGCGGGCGGCGGGATGCGGCACGGGCAGGTAATCGGCGCGACGGAGGCGGACGGCGGGCAGATCAAGGAGCGGCGCGTCACGCCGGGCGACCTGGCGGCGACAATCTACCGGCACATGGGCGTACCGCTCGATGCGACCTACCTCGACACGACCGGGCGGCCGCGGCACATCGTCGAGAATGGGCGGCCGATTCAGGAGCTATGTATATAAGCGATCCTTAATTCGCCGTTTGGGATTGGGAGCTGTGCCAGTCGGCCGGTGCAGTTACTCCGGAGTCTACGTTGTTGATCGGGACTCCAGGCGGTGGAAAACTGGTAGCAACGTGTGCTGTGACAGGTGTTCCTCGTCTACCAGCTCGCAAACTGCTCAGGCGTGACGATTTCCCGCCGGCCCTCATCGTACAGCACACAATCGGTCTCCTCACGAAGCCGCTTTGCAAATTCTTCTGTTTGGGGAACCCGCTGCGCCGCTGTCCTTGGACACGATCACGAGGCCCTGGGCAGCCGCATAAGCCCAGACTGCCGGATCGGGCGCAGCAGCCAGTCCAACATGCCGGACGTGCTGTGAGTCAGGGAATTCAGCCGCGAGTTGGCCCACCAGCCGATACGACAGGTTCTGGTCAAAGAGCAACTTCATGCAGGCGGCACCACGCGCAGCCGTCGCTCGCGATCGGCAGCGAACGCCAGACAGGCGCGGATGTCCTCTGCGGTGAGGTCTGGAAAGTCAGCGAGGATCTCTTCGACCGACATGCCGGACGCGAGGTATTCCAGCACATCCTGCACGGTCATTCGCAACCCCCGGATGCACGGTTGCCCACTGCGTTTATCGGGCTCAATCGTGATCAGGTCTGTGTAGTGCATGCGTTCACCGTACCCCGCTCGTCCGTGCCTGTCAACGAACGACCAAGTCGAATGCCTGAGTGTCTGACCAGGCGCAGCGGTTAGGAGCGGCTGTAACCCCCAGCGTTAGCCGGGGTACTCGACCTCCACGAACGGATACCGGGGCCACGGTTGGAAGTACTCGATGACCACCAACCCGTCCTGTTGCCCGTCGCTGGCCCGGACGAACGGCACCGGGTCGGCGGCGATCTGCGACCACGACACATCGGGAGCGTACACCATCAGGTCACCATGGTCCAAATCGTAGGAGCCGTACCGGCGCTCGTTCGGCAGCCACAGGAACAACCAAGCCGGGAACGAGTCTGCGCGCTTTCGGCCACCCTGAACAAGGTTCACGGCGGGGACAGCGTAGTGTCCATACTCGTTCACGTGCGGGTGGTCGCACGCGAACGGCGCGAGGTTCGGCGTGACTTCCAGCGCCTGGACCTGAAGTTCCTCGACAGGAATGAGCGCGACCGTCTCGTAATGGCCCGCATCCAGCGTGGCCGATGATCTGGCCCGCAGAAAGGCAACCAAGTCCTCGGGCAGATCGGGTACAGCCGCTGATGCACCTCAAGCCGTCGAACCACTGTTTCGCCTGACCGGCGCCCGTTAGGATATCACAGCGCTGGTCAGTCTGTTTTCCTGGTCCTGGTCGACTTCAGCCGTTGGTTAGCCCGGCGCCGCCCGGGAAAAACGGTTTGCGCGGGCTTGCTTTGGATTTCGTCACCAACTCCTGAAGCTTCGGGTTGGACTGCAGCAACTCGTCCATCAGCGTGTCGTCTTCCTGCGGCTCCAGCGAATGAATCGCCAACAGACGTTGATCGGGCATCTCCACCACGAGGGTATCGCCGGATTCGGCACACTCATTCAGCGCCTGCTTCAGGTCCGTTTCCAGGCGGCTTAGCGGGATGGTCTTGATGGCCATGAAACTCCTCCCCTTCCACGATCAACTTGTTGCCGACTTTTCGCCCGACGATGAGCACGACGACCTCATCTCCCTCTACATTGTGGCGGGCACGGCAGTGCTAACCCGCAAGCGGGAGGACCTCAGGGGGCCAGATCCAGGCTCGCCTCGACCACGCTCGCGTCGCTCGTCGGCCGCACGCTGAAGCCGATCTCTTCCGCCAGGTTGATCATCGCCGTGTTCTCGCGCAAGATGACCCCCACCAGCCGGCGCACGCCGCGCTCGCGGGCCACGTCGCGCAGTCGCTGCATCAGGTGCCGGCCCAGGCCGCGACCCTGCCAGGCATCGTTCACCACCGCCGCGAACTCGGCCGTGCCGGTCTCCGGGTGCAGGTAGTAACGCGATACCCCGACGATGTGCGGCCGGCCGCCATCGTGATGAATCGCGGCCAGTGCCATTTCGCGGTCATAGTCCAGGTGGCACAAACGGATCAGACTGTCGCGCGACAGCGTCTTGACCATACTGAAGAACCGCATCCGAATCGTGCGTTCCGAGTGGCCAGCGTGTAGCTCGATGATGAGTGGCTCGTCCTCCGGGCGGATGGGTCGGATGAGGACTTCCGTGCCGTCCTCCAGGCGGAACGGCGCCGTGTACTGGTTCGGGTACGGCCGAATCGCCAGGCGCGGCCGTTTCTCTGCGGGCAGGTCCGGCGGGCCGAGCAGCACGCGCGCGTCGAGAGCGACGATCCGCTGCGGGGTTGCCAGCAATGGGTTGATATCGACCTCTTGAATCTCCAAAAAGTCGCAGAGCAACTGGCTGAAGCGGACGAGGAGCATTTCGAGTTCGTCGAGCGGGACAGGCTTCTGGCCACGGATGCCCTTGAGGGCGTGCAGGATCTGCGTCCGCTCCATCAGGCGGCGGGCGAGCGTGCGATTCAGCGGCGGCAACGCCAACGAACTGTCCTTCATCACCTCGACCATGAGGCCACCGGCGCCGAACAAGATCACCGGCCCGAATTGCCGATCCACCGAGCTGCCGACGATCAGCTCATAGCCCTTGTCGCGCACCATCGGCTGCACCGTCACGCCCTCGAAGCCCACGGGTCGCGACCCGTGGGCTTGCGTGTGTGCGTGCAGGTTGGCGGCGATGGTCTCGAACGCCCGCGCGACCGCCTTGTCGTCGGCGAGATTCAATTGCACCCCGCCGACATCGCTTTTGTGCGTGATGGTCTGCGAGAATAGTTTCAGTACGACAGGATAGCCGATCTGTCGAGCCACGGCGACGGCCTCCTCGCTGCGGACGGCCTGGACGGTCGGCGTCACAGGGATGCCGTAGGCCGCCAACACTCCCTTGGCCTCGACCTCGGTGAGCAGCGTGCGGCCAGCGAGGCGGGCGGCGGCAATCAGGCCGCGGACCTTCTCCTGATCGGGGGCCCAGTCCTCCGGCAACGCCGCGGGGGTCTCGTACAGCAGCTCCTGGTTGCGGCGATACTGCACCATGTGCAGGAAAGCATCGATGGCGGTCTCCGGAGCCGCGAACGTGGGAATGCCCGCCTCGCTCAGGATGGCACGACCCGCTGCGACGTCGGAACCGCCCATCCACGAGGCTAAAAGTGGCTTTTTCTCCAGCCGCGCAAACGGCGCCAGCTGCCGGGCGGTCTCGGTGGGATCGGTCATCGCCTGCGGCGTCAGCAGCACGAGCAGGCCCTGCATACCTGCGTCGCGAGCGCAGATCTCGACCGCCTTGCGGTAGCGCTCGGGGGTGGCGTCGCCGAGGACGTCGATCGGGTTGGCGTGACTCCAGAACGGCGGCAGCACGGTGTCGAGGGCAGAGCGCGTCTCGGGGCTGAGCGTCGCGAGTTGGCCGCCGCTGGTCATCAGGGCATCGGTCGCCATCACCCCGGGGCCGCCGGCGTTGGTGATGATCGCCAGCGCCGGACCGCGCGGCGGCGGCTGCATGGCCAGGATCTCGGACATGCCGAACAGGTCGGGAATGGTCAGCACGCGTAGCACGCCGGCCCGACGGAAAGCGGCGTCGAAGACCGCGTCGGCGCCGGCCAAGGCTCCGGTGTGCGACGCCGCAGCACGCGCCCCCGCCTCATGCCGTCCGGATTTGACGACAATCACGTGCTTGGTGCGGGCGACGGCGCGGGCGGCGCTGAGGAACTTGCGCACGTCGCCGATCGACTCCATGTACAGGATGATGCTGCGCGTGCCGGGGTCGTCGCCGAAATAGTCGATCAGGTCGGCGAAATCGACGTCGGCCATCGCGCCGACGCTGACGAAGCTACTGAAGCCGACATGCGTGTCGCGCGCCCAGTCGAGGATCGACGCGCAGATGGCGCCGCTCTGGCTGAGCATCGCGATGTGGCCGGGGCGGGCCATCGTCGAGGCGAAGCTGGCGTTGAGGCCGCTGGGCGGATGGAGGATGCCGAGGCAGTTCGGGCCAATGACGCGCATCTTGCCGCGGGCGATGTCGCGGAGTTGTTTCTCCAGGGCGCGGCCCTCGACACCCAACTCGGAAAAGCCCGCGGAGATGATGATCGCCGCCTTGACGCCGCGACCGGCGCACGCCTGCAGGGTCGCCGGCACGGTCAGCGCGGGCGTGGCGATGACGGCGAGATCGACGGTCTCGGGCAGGTGCGCAATATCGGGGTAGCAGCGGACGCCGTGGACGTGGGGCCGTTTCGGAGTTACTGGATAAACGACACCTCCAAAGGGATATTCCAGCAGGTTGCGCATGAGGATGCTGCCGACGCTGCCGGGCGTGGCGCTGGCGCCGACGACCGCAACCGACGTGGGATGAAACAGGGCGTCGAGCGAGTGGGTGCGGGTCGCCATGTGGGCACCGTCCGGTTGTTGGCGAGCGGCGCGGCGTGAGCCCGCCGGTGAAGCCATAACCGGCGGGCTGACGCCGCGCCGCTCGCCGGCGGGTCAATCGTGGATGAATTCGTGTTCGGGGTCGCGCACGGTCAGCACCGGGCACGGAGCTTTGCGCACGACCTTCTCGGCGACGCTGCCGAGCAAGAGGTGAGCCAAGCCGCCGCGGCCGTGCGTCCCCATGATGATGAGATCGATGTCTTTTTCCTTCGCGAAGGCGATGATCTCGTGGTAGGGCGTGCCCTCGCGCGCCTCGCCGTGGACGGTCAGGTGCTGGAGATTGTTCTCCTGAATGATGCGGTCCAGGGCGGTGCGAACCGCGGTGGTGAGCTGCTCCAACGGCGGCAGAATCGGCGGGCCGGCGGTGATCGTGTCGGGCAGGAAGAGCGCGAAATCCTGAACGACGTGAAGGAGGAAGATCTCGGCCCCAAACTTCTCCGCGAAGCTGACCGCATATTTCAGGGCCGTTTGGGAGTGCTTGCTGAAGTCGGTCGGCACGAGGATGCGGTGCAGGTCGATCATGGCGGTACTCTTGCGGTTAGGCGCGGTTCGGAGAACCGCGGCTAAATGGCGCTCAGGACTCGGTGCGTACGAGGTGCTGTTCCACGCGGATCCCTGCTGCCAAGGCCAACTCCATGACGGCGTTACGTCGCGGGATCAGATGGCTTCGGTGACGTAGGCCGGAAAGGGCACCTTGGGCGCCGCCCCCTCGACGCGGCCCTGGACCAGACGCACCACCCGGTCGGTGTCGGCGATGATGTCGAGGTTATGTGTCACCATGATAATAGTGAGGCCGTCCGTGCGGTTCAAGTCGCGCAACAACTGGATGATGTGTGCGCCGGTCTCGGCGTCGAGGTTCCCGGTCGGCTCGTCGGCGAGCAGGATCCGCGGCCGATTGATCAGGGCGCGGGCGATGGCCGCGCGCTGCATCTCGCCGCCGGACAGTTCGCGCGGCCGGTGCTTGAGCCGATGCGACAGGCCGACACGCTCAAGTAGTTCGGTGCCACGGCGACGCAGCGCTCGCCCCTGCCCGAGCCAGCCGAACAGCGAATGCTTGATCATCTGCGGCATCAGGATGTTTTCGAGCGTGTTCAGCTCCGGTAGCAGATGGTAAAACTGGAAAATAAAGCCGAAGGTGCCGTTGCGCAGCTCGTCGCGCGCCGCGCCGGGCAGGTTGTCGATGCGGCGGCGCTGTAGATAAATCTCGCCGTGATCGGGACGGTCGAGTGTGCCGAGCAGGTGTAGCATTGTGCTCTTGCCGGAGCCGGAAGCGCCGAGGACGCTGACGAACTCGCCCTCGAAGACTTCCAGGTCAAGGCCGCGCAGTACCTCGACCTTTTCCGCATTTTTGCGATAGGTCTTGTGCAGGCCGAGGGCGCTGATGAGCGGAACGATGGTCAACATGGCGGAGTCCTTTCGCGAATTGGCGAGCGGGGGGCGTAAGCCCCCTGATTCTGCGCATCCCTTTTGAATCAGGGGGCTTACGCCCCCCGCTCGCCAGTCGAGTGAGTTATTCGTACCGCAGGGCGCGCACCGGGTGCAGCATCGCGGCGCGCAGCGCCGGCAACACGCTGGCGAAGACGGCAATCGCCACCGCCCCGAGGCTTACGAGTACCACGCTCATCGGTTGGATGTCCGTCGGGATCTCGTTGAAGTAGTAGACGTCGCGCGGGAAGATGTCCGCCCCCGTTATCTTTGACAGGAACTGCTCCACGCTGTTGATATTCATGGTGATTGTCAGCCCCAGCAGGGTGCCCAACCCTGTGCCGACCAGCCCCAAGAGCAGCCCGTAACTGAGGAAAATCTTCATCACGCCGAAGTTCGACGCCCCCAGCGCCTTGAGGATGCCGATGTCGCGCGTCTTCTCCGCGACGATCATGCTGAAGATCGCCAAGATCCCGAACCCGGCCACCGCGATGATCAGGAACAGCAGGATGTTCAGGATGCCCTTCTCGATGGAGATGGCCTGCAGTAGCGGGCTTTGCTTGGTCTCCCACGTTTCGATCTGCAGCTGGTGAGCGTTGACCTCGGCGGCGAACATCGCCTTGAGCGCTTTGACGACTTTCTCACCCTCGGATGGATCCTTCAGCTTGACCAGGATGCTCGTGACGCGATCCTCCATCGTGCGTAAGTGCTGCAGGTAGTCGAGCGGCACGAAGACGTAGTTGCTGTCGTACTCGCTCATTTCCGACTTGAAGTAGTCCACAACGACGAAATTATCGTAGACAGGGGCCAGTCGTGCCCCGCTGACGGTCGTGATGATGACCTGATCGCCGGGCTTGAGCAGGTAGAACTCGCGGGCCTTCCCATCGGGTTCCTTGACGCGGAAGCTCGCGATCAGATTGCCGACGATGGCGCCGTGCGGCAACTTGATACTGCGCTCCGGTTCGGCGGGTGGGGGCGGTTCGTTGGGATTGCGCGGCGCCGGTCGCTGCAGTTGCATGAGGAGTTGGCGGTTCCTGTGTTCGTAGCGCCGTTTGGCCTCGGCCGAGATCTCGAAGGATGGCTTGTGGCGCGTCTCCTTGAGGTTTTCCTGAAAACCGCCGAGCTTCGAGCGGCCCTCAATCTCGATGCCGATGAGGCGGATCGGCCGCGTCATCAGCTCGCCGTTGGGCATGTTGAACTGCATCATGGCGAAGACCTCCAGGGTGGGGGTCATCACCTCGACGCGGTCCTTGAGGAAGGGGTCGTTTTTGATGCGGGCCATCTTCTCGCCGGGACTGCCGAAGCCCTCCATGCCGGTCGCCTCGATGAGCACGTCGGACAGCAGGCCGTGCAGGCGTTCCCGCAGCTTGGTGCTGAAGCCGCTCATGACGCTGTTGACCACGATCAGCGTCGCCACGCCCAGCAGGACGCTGACAATGCAGGCCAGGGCCAGGTAGCGGGTGAGCAAATACCGCCAGCAGAGCAGCAACTTGTACAAGGCGTTCCTCCGTGAACGGCCATGCTTCCTCCCGCTTGCGGGTTCGGGCTCAGAGCGCGAACCCGCAAGCGGGAGCGTTAGGTTTTTTCGGGGCGAAGCAGCGGGAACAGGATCACGTCGCGGATCGTTTGGGTGTTGGTCAGCAGCATCACCAGCCGGTCGATGCCGACGCCCAGGCCGCCCGCCGGCGGCATCCCGTGCCGCATCGCGCGCACGAAATCCTCATCCATCTTGGCCATCGACTCTTCCTCGGGCAGCCCCGCCAGCTGCTCGCGGAAGGTTCGCTCCTGCGTTATGGGATCGTTCAACTCCGTGTAGGCATTGGCCAGCTCCATCGATTGCACGTACAGCTCGAAGCGCTCCGCGATCTTCGGATGGTCGCGCTTGCGCTTGGTCAACGGACAAAGCCCCGCCGGATAGTCGTAAACGAACACCGGCCCCGTCAGCTTGTCCTCGACCTTCATCTCGAACAGGTGATGCACAAGAACGTCGTGATGCTTGCCCGCGGTCGGGAAGCCGGTCGCCTCGGCGGCGCGGCGCACGCCGTCCTCGTCATCCATCGCGACGCCGACGTGCTCGCGGAACAGGTCGCAGTAACAGGCTCGCTGCCACGGCGGCGTGAAGTCGATTACCTTGTCGCCATAGGGCAGTTTCATCTCGCCGCCCAACTCCTTGACACAGGCGACAATCATGCCCTCGGTGATATCCATCATGCTTTCGTAGTTGCCGTACGCCTGGTACAACTCCAGCATGGTGAATTCCGGGTTGTGCTTCGGGCTGATGCCCTCGTTGCGGAACACGCGGCCGATCTCGTAGACGCGCTCGATGCCGCCGATCAGCAAGCGCTTCAGGTGCAGTTCCAGGGCGATGCGCAAATACAGGTCGATGTCGAGAGCGTTGTGGTGCGTGATGAACGGCCGCGCCGCGGCTCCGCCGGCGATGGCGTGCAGCGTCGGCGTTTCCACCTCCATGAAACCTTGCGCATCGAGGAAGCACCGAATCTGGCGCACAATCTTGATGCGCTTGAGGCTCCGGTCCAGGGTCTCCGGGTTGTAGATCAGGTCGAGGTACCGGTGGCGAAGACGAAACTCCTCGTCCTGCATGCCGCCCCACTTGTCAGGGTGCGGCTCCAGCGACTTGCTGAGGAACGTCAGCTTCTCGGCGAAGATGGTCAACTCACCCGTCTTCGTCTTGCCGAAGGTGCCGTCCACGCCGATCAGGTCGCCCAGGTCGAGAAGCTGAGCCAGCGCCCAGCCGGTTTCACCAACCTGCCTTTGGCCGACCATCACCTGAATATAGCTCGACCACGCATCGACCTGCGTGCCGGCGTGTTCCTGCCCTTTCAATTCCCTGAGCGTCCGGTGGCCGGACCAATCGCGAATCTCAAGGAAATGGAGCTTGCCGGCAATCCGGCGCAGCGCAAGCCGACCGGCGGCGCGCACGCGCTGCGGCGGATCGGCGTCCACAGGCAGGGCGCGGATTGACTCGATGGGTTGATACCCGTCAAACCGCGCGCCCCAGGGATCAATGCCGAGTTGTTCAATCGCGCGGAGCTTCTCAAGTCGGCTGGCCTCATAAACGTTTGGCGGTGACACGGCTGGGTTACTTTCGTGTTGGAGAACAAGCGCAGGAGCATCCTTGATGAGATGTGGATTCTAGTCGGTCGGCAGGATGTGTCAATTGCAGTGGGCGGCGTGCGAGCGAGTGGAAGTCGGGCAATCTGGAGGAACTGCGGAGCCCCAAATGCCGGGAGGGCGAGGCTCCTGCCGAGCCGGGCAATCATCGCCCGGCTCGGCAGGAGCCCAGGTTGTGGCACGGTCTCCTGACCGTGCCACCTCGCCTGACCGCAGGTCTCCTCTGGGCTCCCGACATTCGGGAGACCTTCGGTCAAGCCCTGTGGCACGGTCAGGAGACCGTGCCACAACCTGGGCCTGCCCGTTCAGCAACGGGTCACTCGACGAGGCGAACCTGGCGCAGCCGGGCGGTCGCCGTCTCGGAGTAGTTGATGGTGGTGGTGCCGCCGCCGCCAAGAGCGAGCGTGCGGCTGATGTATTGCGAGCCAATCACGGCGAGGCCGTTGCCGGTCACCGACAACTGGGCGTTGGCCGCGTACACGGTGCCTTGCAGAGTGAAGCTGCCGTTGCCGGAGATGCCCAGCGTTTGGGCTGCGGTCCGGTTCTGCCAGAAGAGGATGCCCGCGTAGGGGCCGCTCGTCAGGGGGGACAGATTGACCACCCCAGTGGCGTTGCCCGAGATATTGATGCCCTGCGAATTCGAGTTATTGGACGGGTTGTTGTAAATCATGACGCCCCCGGTGGTGAGGGGATCCATGGTGATCGTCGCTCCGGTTGAGGTAAAGCCGCCGCCGTCGATGTAGAAGATGCCGCCGTTGCTGTTGGCGCTGGCCTGCTGGAAGCTCACGACGTCCCCGGCATTGAAATTGGGCAGGTTGCTGTAGCGGCCGGGGCTGAGGGTGTATTGGTGGTTTCCCTGCCCGAGGGCTTTCTGGCTCATCGTCCCATTGGGAGGGACAGCAGGCACAGGGAGGTAGGCCAGCGGATCGGGCGTGGGCAGAACGCCGGTGACGATCGACCCGTTGAAGCCACTGCCGACATCGCCGGGGTTGGTGCCGGTAATGCGAAAGTTCGCAGCGGTCAGCGACCCGCCGCCGGACGTCCGGGCCGCCTGGTTGTTATCGGAGTTGACAATCATCGCGGCCCCGCCGGTCAGGGTGACCGAGCCACTGCCGTTGGCATCCAGGGCGTACGCCACCGAAGGGTCGAGGACGATGACCCCGTTGCCGGTTCCCGCCCACTTGCCCATAGCCACCGCCCGGGCCGTGACGGGAACCGTTGCACTCCCCCAGATGGTGCTAAAATAGCGGGGCTGGTTGTAGGTCACATACACCTCGGCGTAGCCGAGCTTGTCCTTGAAAGGCCCGCTGGCGGGTGGGATGTTGACCGTCACGGTCGAGGTCGTCCCGTTGTTGGCGAAACCATTCTGCGAGGCGTAGTCGAGGGCCGAGGTCTTTGCGTTGCCACCCGGGTCCGGGGTATTGGTGGTGATGCTGGGGTAACTGCTAAACAGCTGCGACGCCGCCGCCAGGGCGGCGGCGTCGGCTGTCGCCTGGACCCGCCGCTTGCTGTCCTGGATAATGCCACAGTCCAGCGCCAACGCCACGATGCCGAGCAGTCCGGTCAGGAGGACGGCCACAATAATCGCCACGGTGGCTCGTCGTCTCCCCTGGGTCACGGTTCGATGTAACATAAGGCTCGATCCTCTTCAATCGCTCCGGTGAGCAAACGGGCTTTCTGCCGAGTTCAGCAAACTCTTAGTAGGAAACGGCCAACTTCGAGGTACTGGTCAACGTGATCGGACCAACGAGGTACAGTTCGGGGGTCCACTTGTAAGTGACTGTCACGGTCACGTAGTTCTGGATGGTAACCTGTCCGGGTGGAGTCTGCCCGGCGGTCGTATCAAGGTAGTTCGGCATGTTGACTGGGCTCGTCCCGGACGGGGAACTCCAGCTGACCGAGATGTCCAGCAGCGCGGGATCCAGCAGGACAGTTTTGGAGAGGAGGTAGTTGCGCAGATCGTCGCTGGTGGTGATCGAGGAGGCGCCGGTCTGCTGCGCCGTCCCATCCTGCTGATACTGGCCGGCGTGGGTCGAGGCGTAGCGAGCGCCCTCGCGGGCCAGGTGAGCGACTTCCTCGTACCGGAACACGCCGAGGCCGCCGACAACCAGGGCGAAGATCAGGAACATGGTGGCTCCGCTGACAACGGCGAATTCAACCAGGGTGGTGCCCTGGCGCTGGCGCGAGCATGAGGGCAGAAGCATAATTCCTCCGTACAGGGCAAGGAAAGTGTGGGACGAGCGGCGGGGTTTATCCCCGCCGTCTGCCCGGCGGGGATAAACCCCGCCGCTCGTCCCACACTTTCCCTTTTGTGTGCTGCTATTTAGCCCGGAACCAACGGGGTGACCCGCATCCGGATGGTGCGGCTCAGAGTCATCTTCGAGGGCACGCCGGGGTAGTTCGTGATCGTGGCGAACGGGTAGGTCACCGTCACGTCCACATAGGTTGGGTTGGTGGCGTTGTCGGGGGTGGAAGTGACCTGCAACTGCTGCAGGTCGAGGTTGGAGGCATCCGCCTGGGCGGCGGCGGTGATGCCCGTCTGGTCGAGCGCTGCGACCGGGTTGGCACTGGCGTAGACCGCGGCGGTGCGGGCGCAGTTGGTGACGGTCATGGAGAAGTAAAAGACGCGGGCGAAATCGATGGTAATGACGAACAGGAAACAGAGAAACGGCAACAGCAGGGCGAGTTCGGTAGCGGCCGCGCCATTGCGGCTGCGTTTGGCAGGAAGTCGCATGTAAGACACCAGGGCTCGGTGGGACGCTGCCGTTGGGGCAGGTCGGTGGGGTTGGAGGCACGTAACAGGAAGTGTCGCGGTGAGCCACAACACTCGTGCATTGGCGGTCACCAAAACCATAGGTCAACAAGTGCTCGCGGTCAAAGAAAATGGCCGCGGGCGCTGCGGAAAGGTGCGTCGATTCGAGAGCGCGGGCATTCTGCCCGCGCTCTCAAGTCCCCCAACTCGGAGCGCGGGCGTCTCGCCCGCATTGAGGACGGCGAAGATGCGGGCGAGACGCCCGCGCTCCAGATTATTTCGTCTTGCCGACGCCTGAGCCGAAGGGCAACCGCTCGCGCAGGGCACGCAAGGTTGCGGCGTGGTTCGGGTCGTTCGCCAGGTTGACGTACTCGCCGGGGTCGCGCGCATGGTCATACAGTTGCACCGAACCGTCGGGCCACTCGATCAGGGTGTGCCGCTCGGTGCGGAGGCTGCGTCCCAGGCCGCCCTTGCGCGTGACCACCGTGTACGCCGCCCGGTCCCAGGAGCGATCCGGTGCGTCCAGGAGCGGCGCGAAACTCTTGCCCTGCAGGCCGGCGGGCGCCTTCAACCGGGTCATCTCCGCGAGCGTCGGGTAGAGGTCGATCAGTTCGACGACGCGCGGCGAGGTGCCTGTCTTCTTGCCGGGTGCCGCCACGATCAACGGGACGCGCGCCGACTCCGCCAGCAGGCTGACCTTGGCCCAGAAGCCGCCGTGCTCGCCGAGGTGCCAGCCGTGATCGCTGACGAAGATCACGATGGTATTGTCCCA
>DASPXY010000064.1:0-3047 GCA_035637055.1 Gemmataceae bacterium
CGTAACTGACGTTCGCGAACGTCGGCTTCACGGCGTCCCCAGCACGGGCCGGAATCGCCGTGCCCAGAAACAGCGGCAACAGACCAGGGCTGAGAACACCGAGCCATCTCATGCGACACCTCCACGAGCACACGGATCGCCGCGCCGCCGATGAATAAGACCTCTTTTGTCCTGATACTACGGATCGACTGCCCTGTCCGCGTCACCGGGCGACGGGAGGGGTTCCTGCAACGCCAGCCAGCGCCGCCAGGCGGTCGCTGCCTGCATCCGTTGCGCTGCGGTGGCCTGCGAGGATGGGCCAAAATCGCAGCCGCGACTCAACCGCACCAGCCCTTGCCGTGCCGCCTCACGCACTTCGACGCTCGAATCGGTCAGCAGTTCGATCAGTTCCTTCTCCAGCGGCAGCCGCCGCTGCGTGATCACCTGGACCGCCACCAAGCGAACCACGGGCTGCTCGTCGGCCAGGCGCTGCTTCAACTCGTCAGCGTCCTCCGGCCACATTTCGCGCACGAGCTTCTCCCGCAACTGCTGCAACCGGGGTTGGTCGCGCCACAGCTCTCGTAACGCCAGTTCCAGGGCGATCCCGTCACCATTGTTCTTCCCAGGAACAGAACCCGCAGCCGAACCCGATGGTCTCAGAGTGCTTGGTTTGGACAGGCGGTTTGGCGGTTGTCGGCCGAGCGCTGGTCGGGCTGGGGCCGGAGCGCTTTTGCGAGCTACCTGCGTATACGAACGGAACAATTCTTGGGTGATAGCTCGTCGTGTCACTTGGAGCAGGTTAGTGTAAATGGATTCTGCGGGCACTCCTTGACCGAGGTTCTGAAGGACACATTGGTAGAGGATGGGAGCTTTCGACGCGCGCACGGCGCGGAGCAGAATAGCCTGCATGCTGTCCATCGGTCAGACAAAGCCGATGTTGTACCTCGCCACGTAATTCAAGCCGCGGATGAGTGCCGGCGTCGCTTCTGGCCCCAATTTGCCCAAGGTTTCACGGACGGATTGTTGGATCGGCGTCAGATTCTCACATTCCTGCTTGTTACAAGGATACATGGTCATGGCGACGATGAATAAGCCAACGATGTGATCGTACTGGGCCTGCAGCACAGGGTCTGTCAGAGTAGCCGGGTTCAGGAACGGACTGCCTCCACTGAGGAAGGCAAGCCGGACCTGGGAAGCACGATATACCTCTTCCACCTTCGCAAGAGCTTGGCCCAGGGCCCGCATGGCGTCATCGCGGCGGTTCTCGTCCACGGCGGCCAGAGCAACTGCGGCGCTGGTGCGCACGGGCCAGACCGGATCCTTGAGGCACTTGGTCAAAGCTGGCACTGCTTCCGCAGCAGCTGTCGGCTCAAGATGACCCAGCGCGACTGCCGCCGCTAAGCGAACATTGGGGTCGCGGTTCTCCAGCAACTTGATGAGGGGCTTGACAGCATGTTGTGCCTTGGGGCCGAACTGGCGCAAAAGGTAAGGCGTCGCCCAGCGCATCCTCTGGGTGACGTCCCGGAGGATTGCCGCCAACTTATCCGGATCGTCAATAGAAATGAGCATAATGGCGGAGTACGCTTGCAACTGCGTTTCCAGGTGCTTCACCTCCAACGCCTTGACGAGGACGGGCAGGGCCTCTTTGGCGTCCGGGCCGATCGCGCCCAGCGCTGCCAGCGCCGCCACGCGTACCTCCGGTTCGGCCTCCTTCACGGCATCGGCCAGGGTGCCGACAGCCTCCTTCGCCTCAGCGCCAAGGAGCGCGAGGGCCTGGGCAGCCCCTTGGCGGACGGCCGCCTGCTCGTCGGTTAGCGCCTTGCCGAGCGGCCCGACGGCGACCGCGCCGAGCCGGCGCAACGCCTGCACGACCTGCGCTCGCACTGCTGCACTCGGATCGCCCAGCGCCTTGATGAGAGCGGCGCAAGCAGGCTCGGCGCTTGCCCCTATCTCACCGAGCGCCGTCGCGGCCAGGCTGCGCACCTGCTCGTTGGCATCGCCCAGGGCGTCGATCAGCACCGGTACGGCGTCGCGCGCCTGCGGGCCGATCAGGCTCAGGCTCCAGGCGGCGCGGTGGCGAACGGTGGCGTTCCCGTCGCGCAGCGCCTTGACCAGCGCCGGCACCGCGGGCCAGCCAATTTGGGCCAGCGTCCTGGCAGCCTGGTTGCCGAGATCCTTGTCCTTGTCGTGCAGCAGTTCGCTGACGGTGGGGATGGCCCTCTTGGCATGAGTGCCGTAGTTGCCCAGGGCGGTCAACGTCTTCAGGCGCGACGCCTTGCTCTTGCCGTGAAGGGCTTGAACGAGATCGGCGATGGGGTCGGGGTCGGCCGGGGCGGCGGCTGTAGAGAGGAGGACCAGGGTCAGCAGACCGAGGCCGAGAGCACCGAGCCATTTCATACACCACCTCCACACGAATGCGGTGTGCGAGAAAGGATAGTCGTTCGAGGAATTGTCCCATAGAAGCGAACGACGAGGCAAGCAAATTGTTCGGGTCGTGCCGGGTAAGTGCCGGCCCGGCCCATTGGAGGCACGAACACCAAACGAGCGGCGGGGTTGATCCCCGCCGTCCGGACGGCGGGGATCACCCCCGCCGCTCGTTTTGGGGTAGTGCCTCTCAGAAGGGTCACCCTATTGCCCTGGCCTCAGATTGGGAGGGAGGAGCCAGACCTTCACCGTTCGCCCCCGGCCGCTGCTGACGAGGCGCCGGCCATCCGGGCTAAAGTCCACGTCGGTGACCATGCTCCCCAGACCCGAAACAGAGTGCAGCAGCAGCCCCTGAGTGGCATCCCACACCCTGAGCGATCCGGAGTTGTTCGCCTCCTCGCCGCCGGTGACGATGCGCTTGCCATCGGGGCTGAAACAGACGCTGCTGACCACGCTGGTGAGCCCGTTCAGAGCGAGGAGTTCCTGCCCGGTCTCCGCATCCCAGATCTTCACCTCGCCAGGTTTCTTGTTTTCGCCTCCTCAGCAGAATTCGTGGGTGAAGGTTGGCTCCGGAAGAGCCCCAAGTCGATGATACAACGCGATCTTCACGCCCTGCAGCGTCCGAAAGCCATACGCCTTTCTCA
>DASPXY010000065.1:0-4676 GCA_035637055.1 Gemmataceae bacterium
CCGTTCCAGGCGCCGACCCCGGCGGAAACCCTGATGCTGGTCCTCGACACCGACCCGGTGCCGCCGCACCGTCTGCAGCCCGGCCTGCCGCGCGACCTCGAAACCGTCTGTCTCAAGTGCCTCGCCAAGGAGCCGAAGCGACGCTACGCCTCCGCCGGCGAACTGGCCGATGACCTGCAACGCTTCCGCGACGCTCAACCCGTGCTGGCACGGCCTGCTGGGAGGGTGGAGCGGCTCGTCAAGTGGGCACGGCGCCGACCTGCCCTCGCTGCCCTGGCCGTCATGTCCATCCTCGCCGCTGTGGCCTTCGTCGCCGTGGGCGTCTACTTTACAGATCGGCTTCGTCAGGAACGCGACCTCGCCGTCCAGCGCGAGGCCGAGGCTGACGTGCAGCGCAAGCGTGCCATCGCGAGCGAAGAGGGCGCACGCCGGGAACTGGACCGGACGCGGCGGACTCTCCTCGGTTCGCACTTGTTGCGCGTCTCCTCGCTGTGGGAACGCGACCCGACGACAGGCATGGCCCTGCTCGACGATAAGGAGCAGTGCCCGCCGGAACTGCGCGACTTTACCTGGGGACTTTACGCCCGGCTGTGTCGCCGCAATCGGCTTACGCTGACCGGCCACGGCGGCGTCGTCACCGGCGTTGCCTTCAGCCCCGACGGCAAAATCCTGGCCTCCGGCGGCACCAAACAACTGTGGGGTGAGGATGTCGCCGGCGATGTTCGACTCTGGGACACCGTGACCGGCAAGGAACTGGCAGTTCTCAAGCAACACACCCGCAGGGTCAATGCGGTCGCCATCTCCCCGGACGGCAAAACGCTCGCCTCCGGCGACACGGCCGGCATTGTCTGGCTCTGGTCGCTCCCGGACGGCAAGCCGTCGCTCAACCTCTCGGGAGTGGGCGGGCGGGTCAGCAGTGTGGCCTTCTCGCCGGACGGGAACTTGCTGGCCATCGGCAGCGGCGGGGGCCTGCGCATCTGGGAGTTGAGCCCGCCGCGGGTCCGGCTGGACGCCAGCGGAGGCACCGGCGAGGGTGTCGCCTTCAGCCCGGACGGCAAGACGCTAGCAACAGGAGGATGGGCCCTGGATCCCGAGACCAAAAAGATCGGCGGACAGGTCACACTCTGGGACGTCGAGAAGGGGATGAGGCGAGCCACACTGCGCGGCCCCACCGATCGGGTACTGAGCGTCGCCTTCAGCCCGGACGGCAAGACGCTCGCCGGCGGCTGCGGCAACCGGGTCGAGCCGGGTAGGCCGAGCGAGATCTGGCTTTGGGACGTGAGCAAGGAGCAGGTGCAGGCAACCTTGCGCGGCCATGTCGGCGCGGTCCTCGCGCTGGCCTTCACCCCCGATGGCAAACTGCTGGTTTCGGGGAGCCACGACCAGACGGTGAAACTGTGGGACGTAGCCTCACGACAGGAGCACGTCACCTTCCGGGGGCACACCGCCGAGGTGCTGGCCGTGGCGCTGTCTCCGACTGGCGGCACGTTGGCGTCGGGTGCCGGCGCGGGCGCCGGCGACGGCGCCGGGGCCATCAAGCTCTGGGACGTGACGCTGAACCCGGTGCGCAATGTCCTGCGCGGGCACACCGCCGGTGTCACCGCTGTGGCGGTCACCGCGGATGGCCAGTCGGTCCTCAGCGCCGGCAAGGATCGTACGGTGAGGCTCTGGAACGCGGTCAGCGGCGCGGCGGACCTCGTATTGCCTGGTCATGCCGATGAGATCCATGCGCTGGCGCTCGCACCGGGCGGTCAACTGGCAGCCTCCGGCAGTGCGCACGGGACGGTGCTGCTGTGGGATCTGGCCCGCGCACGGGCGAAAGACGGCAACCCCTCTCGCCCCCTGGCAGGCCACGCCGGGATGGTCTGGTCGGTGGCGTTCAGTCCGGATGGGAAATTGCTGGCGACCGCCAGCGACGACCGGACGGTGCGCCTTTGGGATGCCGCGTCTGGAGAGCAACGAGCCGAATTGCGCGGCCATGCCGGGGGCGTCCACGCCGTGGCGTTCTCCCCTGATGGCAAGACCCTCGTGACGGGCAGTTTCGACCAGAAGGTCAAGATCTGGGAGTTAATGTTCCTGCCGGCGCTCACGGTGCGCGAGACGGCCGAGTTGAAGGGCCATCAAGCCGGCGTGAATGGCGTGGCCTTCAGTTCCGATGGCAAGACAGTCGCCTCGGCGAGCCAGGACCAGACCATTCGGCTGTGGGATCTGTCGGCGCGCGGCAAGGAGGCCAAGGTCTTGCAGGGCCACAACGGTTGGGTCAACTGCGTCGCGTTCACGGCGGACGGAAAAACCGTGGCGTCGGGCGGCGGGGATCAGCTGGTGCGGCTGTGGGACGTGGTCACTGGACAGGAGCGGGCTGCGCTCCCCGGACCCACCGGCGCTGTCTGGGCCTTGGGGTTCGCCGCCGACGGTTCGGTGATGGCGGCAGCAGGAGAGGATGGGACGGTTCGCCTGTGGGAAGCGCTGGTGGCGCAACCTGCTCGATAGGAGAAGGCATGGGGCCAAGTTGTGGCACGGTCTCCTGACCGTGCCACGGCCTCAAGTTGTGGCACGGTCTCCTGACCGTGCCACGGCCTCTGACCGAAGGTCTCCCCTGGGTTCTTGGGGATCTTGGGAGACCTGCGGTCGGGAAGAGTGGCACGGTCAGGAGACCGTGCCACAACTTGGTGCCACAACTTGGGCTCTCCTGACCCTGCGACAACTGGCTCCGGGACAGGGAGACGCTCTCTGGGACTTGCTCAGCCGCCGACCCCTTGGGCTCGGTCGCGTTCGCACTCATTCACCAACTGGTCGATGAACTGGGTCAAGGCCGGCCATCCCGCAGGATCCGAATAATCTCCGACACGGCGGATCACGCCCCGGTGGTCCAGGAGGTAGACTCGGGGGACGGCGGAGATTCCCCAGCTGCGGTGAATCTGCCCGCCGGTAAGGGGACTCCACCAGGTCGCCCAGTTGATCTTCTCGCGCTGCATGACCCGTTGACTCTGGGACTTGTCCGTGTGCTGCTCGCAGTTGACGCCGATGACGGTGAACGAGCGGGCGCCCAGTTTCTGCATCAATTCGCGCTTGTAGGGATACAACTTCCGGCAATACGGACACCAGTCCCCCCAGAAGTCCAGGAAGACGACCTTGCCGCGGTAATCGCTCAGTTTGATCCGCCGACCGTTGACGTCCTCGGCGTCGATGTCCGGGGCCAGGTTGCCGACCGCGAACCCGACCTTCGGCACTGGCGCGGGCTGCTTGATCGGCACGACGCGAGGAGTGGGTTTCCTGGCCTGTTGGTCCTCGACCCCCGGCAAGGGCGCCCCTGGATTCAGGCGAATCACCATGAACGTGATCGCGCCGGCGACAAAGAGCAGGAGGCAGGCCATCAGCGCGACCTTCGGCCAGTTGATGCCATTCTTCTTGAGGGGCCGGTCGAGCGGCTTCTCCCTGGGTTTGACGTGGGGGACCGGCGGCGCGGGAACGGTGTTCGGCGCGGTCGCCTGGAACTCCACGGTCGGGTTCACGGCCTCGGGTGAGGCAGACGCGGACGCGGCTGCCCCCTCAGGGGCGAAGATTGTGCGACATTTGGGACAGCGAATGCGTTTCCCGGGCTCGGGGGCGGTGCGGAGTTTCAGATGGGTTGCGCACGCCGGGCACGTGAGGAGTGTGCTGATCATGAGCGTTACTCCCGCCTGGTTGGTGGAGATGTCAAAAATACACTACCACCACGGCGCCGCGAGGGCAAGCACGATTCGGAATTGTTCGGTTGCCGGGCGCCGCTTGCGGGTCGGTGCGTAACATGAGATTGCGCGAATGGCGCCGGACTGTCCTCGACGTGCCCCAACCGGCCTGTCAGCATGAACGACGTCACCGACTTTACCGAGTTCAAACGGCAGGCTCTCGCGCGGCACCTGCGCCAGCACGTCGAGGGCGAGGTGCGCTTCGATACCACTACGCGCCACTTGTACAGCACCGACGCCAGCAGCTATCAAATCGAACCGCTCGGCGTTGTGCTGCCGCGAACTATCGAGGCTCTGCATGCGACCGTGCAGATTGCCACCGAGATGCGCGTGCCGCTCACAGCGCGCGGCGGCGGCACCAGTCTCTCCGGCCAGTCGATCGGCCCCGGCCTGATTGTTGACTGCAGCAAATACCTCAATCAGATCCTCGCCGTCGATCCGGCAGCCCGCACCGCCCGCGTCCAGCCCGGCGTGGTGCTGGATCAACTCAACCGCGTCCTGGCCGCTCGCGACTTGCAATTCGGTCCCGATGTCGCGACCGCCACGCGGGCCAACCTCGGCGGCATGATCGGTAACAACTCCGCCGGCGCCCGCTCGATCGTCCACGGCAAGACCATCGATCACGTGCGCCGCCTTGGCGTCGTCCTTGCCGACGGCACCCGCACCGAGTTCGGTCCGCTCAGCACCGCCACGTGGGAGCGCAAGGCGGCGGCACGCACGGCGGAGGGAGCGATCTACCGGACCGTGCCGCAAATCGTGCAGGAACACGCGGAGGAGATCCAGCGCCGCTTTCCGAAAATCCTGCGCCGGGTCAGCGGTTACAATCTCGACGCCCTGCTGGAACCGCTGGCGATTGAGGATCGAGGATCGAGGATAGAGGATGGAAAGAGAGGGCCTTCGACCACCGCGGTCGATCCTCGATCCTCGATCCTCGATCCTCGATCCTCG
>DASPXY010000066.1:0-3113 GCA_035637055.1 Gemmataceae bacterium
ACACGCGTTGGCCGGTGGAGGATTGTTTCTTGCAGGGCAAGCAGGAGGTGGGGTTGGACGCCTACGAGGTGCGTGGCTGGCTGGGTTGGCACCACCACATGACGTTGGTGCTGCTGGCCCTGTGGTTCTTGAAACTGGAAACCCGGCGGTTGGGGGAAAAAGCGGCCGACGGCATCACGCTGCCTGACGTGCGGAGGCTGCTGCAAGTCTTAGTGGCTCCCCAGCCACCTCGCGATCCGCTGCAACGTGACCTGGACCTCTCCGCTTGGCGACAACGGCAGAACCGGCGGGCGCGCGCGTGCCACGCCCGCACACGGCAGCAAAGATGGCGACAGAGGGCTCGGCAGCAACCCTTGCGGAAGACAGGATAGACCATTGCGCTGTACTACTAAGTAGGTAGCCAAAAGTTTTCACAGGAAGTCCTTGAGCCAAAAGTGTTCCGAGAGTACGCCGGCCTTACGCAGCGCTTCGCGGGGCATTAGCCCAAGAAACCACCTTTCGGCGTGCTCGGCTTCGTCGTCGATGGTTCGGAATTGGCGGTTGGCGGCAATGAGCCATTTCAGTTCCTTCCACAAGTGGTCCATCGCATTGAGTTCGGAACACTGTTTGGGCAACCACACCAGGACGATGCCCAAGCGTGCTGCCAACGCCTGGCTGCGGCCAGCATCGTGACCGGGCGCCTTGTCCAGCAACAGCCAGATCGGTCGGCCCGGGTAATGCTGACACAGGTAGCGCAGAAAAGCCTGGCAATCCTCCTGGCGTTGCCGAAAGCGTCGGAAGACAAGGCGGTGTCCGGTGCGGGGGTTGAGAACGCCGAACAACACCCGCTTGGCATTGCGGCCGGTGATGGGAACAACCGCCTGTTCCCCGCGAAAGGCCCAGGTAGACCGCAGCGGCGGGAACCAGCGCAGGATGGTCTCGTCCAGAAAGAGCAGGACCGCGTTGCGCGGCATGTGCCTCAGGCGGCGAACAATCGCTCCTTTTTTTGGGCGCGGTGCGGATCCTTGGTGGCGTAGGCGTAGCGGGGTCGCTTCCAGCGCAGCCCGAGGCAGCGCAGTCGCCGTCGGAGCGTACGCTCGGAAATGGCGCAACGGTACTTCTGGCTGAGATGTTGGGCCAACAAGGCCACCGTCCAGCCGGTGGTGTTGTACCCCAAGCGGAGTGGATCCCGACGGAGTGCGCGCACGATCCGGGTAGCCGTGATGCGTGGAGCGGTCTGGGGACGTCCGGAGCGTGCGGCATCGTGGAGGGCGTCGGGCCGATGGGTGCGCAGATACCGTCGGACCCAGGTGTAGACCGCCCAAGGTCGTGTGCCGGTGCTGCGGGCCACCTCCCGGACCGGCCAACCTTGGGCCACCAAGAGGACAGCTTGAAGCCGCCGGTAGGTGCGAACATCTGGGGCGCGTCGCAAGGCATGGGCCAAGCGGCGCCGATCGTAGGGGTCGAAACCATGGTTCGTTGCTCGGTTTGCTCTTAGATAATGGAAACCCAGCTGCAAAAAGCCTGCCGTGTGAAAACTTTTGGCTACCTACTTAGCCGGCGGCTTCCTGGCAGCTGGCGCCCGCCGCGTCGTGGCCAGCCACTGGGGCGTTGATGACGAGTCCACCGCTGAGTTGATGGCGGCGTTCTTCCGGGAGGTGACGGCCACGACACCCAGTCACCCCGTGGCCTACGCCCCGGCGCTTCAGCAGGCCCGCCGCCTGATCCGCGCTCGTGCGGGCTGGTCGGCGCCTTACTTTTGGGCGCCGTTTGTGCTTGTCGGCCCGGCGGACTGATCGACGGGCAGCCCCCGAACGCGGCTACCGCTCGTCAAGTCGTCGTCTACCTGACGCTGGGGAAGTGATCGGCGGTGCCTCCAGTAGGGCAGTCGTCGCGCCGGACTTCTGGCTCGCCCTGGAAGGCTTGCGAGCGGTGTTCACTTCCGTGACACCGTCTGCCGATGAAATACCCGGGCTGAAACTCGACGGGACCGCGAAGCCAGCAAGGCCCAGATAGGCCGATTCCCAGCTTCTCCAATTGCCGACATTTCGCGGCCGAGCGCTGGAATAATGCCGCCGAAACAACTCGTTTTCCATTTCATCGGTGAAGTTAAGGTGTCAGGCGGGCGATGGCTCGCCAGCAACAGACACCTTGTCGGAATCTCCGCACCTGGCCGTTCTACTAACCCCGGCGGCGCCCGAGCCGTCTACCGCGCCGGAAACGTACACCGTGGGCGACCTCGACCGCCTCCGACTGACGGCGGCTGCCGACGATCCTGCCACCCCTGACACCAGGGGAAAGCCTCGAAACGACGCGCATCTACAGCGCGATGGGCCGCCTCGACTCGGAGCAGGCACTCCTCGCGACGCGGCCGTTTCGCTCGCCGCACCACACCATCAGCGACGCCGGCATGGTCGGCGGCGGCAGTACGCCCGCGCCCGGCGAGATCAGCCTGGCCCATCACGGCGTCCTCTTCCTCGATGAGTTGCCGGAGTTCAACCGCAAGAGCCTGGAGATGATGCGGCAACCGTTGGAAGAGGGCAAGGTCACTATCTCGCGCGCCCTGACGAGCAGCACCTTCCCGGCGAGTTTCATCCTCGTCGCCGCGATGAATCCGTGCCCATGTGGTTACCTCGGCGATGGAAAGCGGCCGTGCAAGTGCTGGCTGCAACAGATCGAGAAGTACATGGGTAGAATCATGCACGGACACAAGCAGGCCGGCTTGACAGGACTGTCCCCGCCGCGCGAGAAGCGCCCCCGCCTGCTCAGGAATGATTTGAGAACCGGTGTGTGGGCAGGCTTCCCGTGTGCGGCACTTCCCCTTTTTGCTGCGGCGATTAGAAAATGAGAAGGGAGAGCTTCCCAGAATGCCCCTGGCCCAACGGGGGGGATCAGCTTGATCCCCTCCCTTCGCAGTTCCGCTGATCCGCGCGGAAAGGAGTGTGTAATCATGAGGCACATCGTGGTTGTGAGTATGGCCCTTCTCGTGGCAGGGTGTGGGAAGGAGGCGGTCTCGCGGGGCAAGCCCATTAGCCACTGGCGTGAGACCTTGAAGGGGCAGGATGCCAGGGTGCGTCAAGAGGCCGTCGAAGCCCTGGGAGAACTTGGCCCCGAAGGGACGGAGGTCGTCCCGG
>DASPXY010000067.1:0-4195 GCA_035637055.1 Gemmataceae bacterium
CCCAACAAGCATCTCCTCGTCGGCTCCGGTGGCCGCCTCGCGCTGACGAGTACCGAGCGGGTCCACTTCGTTCGTCCCTCCGCCGACCTGCTGTTCCGCTCGTCGGCCGACAGTTTCAAGGACCGGGCTGTGGCCGTCGTCCTGACCGGGACCGGCAGCGACGGCGGCGCCGGCGTGACGGCCATCAAGAAGATGGGCGGCACCGTCATCGCCCAGGACCGAGCCAGTTCTGAATTCTTCGGCATGCCGGCAACCGCCATCGACACCGGCAGCGTCGATCTGGTCTTGCCCCTGGAGGCAATCGCCCCCGCCCTGGTCGCCCTGATGCGTAAAGGCGAGCAGTCGTGACCACCCCTGAGAAGGATCCCAAGTTCGAGGCCCTGCTGGAGTACCTGCGGCAGACACGCGGTTTCGACTTCACCGCCTACAAGCGTTCCAGCCTGATACGCCGCGTGCAGAAGCGCATGCAGACCGTCGAACTGAAAGACTTCGAGGCCTACGTCGATTACCTGGAAGTCCATCCGGATGAGTTCGGCCAGCTGTTCAACACCATCCTCATCAACGTCACCTCGTTCTTCCGCGATCGGCCGGCCTGGGACTATCTCGCCGAGGAAATTCTGCCGCGGATCCTGGCCGCCAAGGGACCGGGCGAGCCGATCCGTGTCTGGAGCGCCGGCTGTGCCTCGGGCGAGGAAGTCTACTCCGCCACCATCCTGCTGATCGAGGCCCTGGGTGAGGAGGCGTTTCAGAAGCGTGTCAAGATCTACGCCTCCGACGTGGACGAACAGGCCCTGACCCAGGCGCGCACTGCCACCTACACCGTCACCCAGATCGAGCCGCTCACGCCGGCACAGCGCGACAGGTTCTTCACGAGCAACAACGACCGCTACGTCTTCCGCAGCGAGCTGCGCCGGGTCATCATTTTCGGGCGTCTCGACCTGGTTCAGGACGCGCCCATCTCGCGGCTGGACCTGCTCATCTGTCGCAACACCCTGATGTATTTCAACTCCGAGGCGCAGGGCAAGATCCTCGCGCGCTTGCACTTCGCCCTGAACGACACCGGCTACCTGTTCCTGGGCAAGGCGGAGATGCTGCTGGTTCACGGCAGCCTGTTCGTCCCGACTGATCTGCGCCATCGCGTCTTCACCAGAACGCCGCGAACGAAGGCGCGCGAGCGGCTGCTGATGCCCCAGGGCGGCGAAATCGACGCTGGCAATCACCTGCCGCGCCAGCTGCGCCTGCGCGAGGAGGCGTTCAATGCCTCGCCGGTGGCTCAGCTGGTCGTAGATCTGAGCGGGATCGTGGTGCTGATCAACGATCGCCTGCGTTTATTATTTGGCCTGGACGCCCGCGACATCGGCCGGCCGCTGCAAGATCTGGAGTTTTCCTATCGTCCGCTGGAGTTGCGCTCCCTGCTGGATCAGGCCCGCGCGGACCGCCGTCCGGTCATCGTGCCGAACGTCGAGCGGCATCTGTCCAGCGGCGAGACGCAGTATTTCGACGTGACGTTGGTGCCGCTGATCCATAACGACGAGGCCCCGCTGGGGGTGAGCATCTCCTTCAATGACGTGACGCGGCCGCACCGTCTGCAAGCCGACCTGCTGCGCTCGAACCAGGAGTTGGAGACGGCCAACGAGGAGTTGCAGAGCGCTCATGAGGAGCTAGAAACCACCAATGAGGAGCTGCAATCGACCAATGAAGAGTTAGAAACCACCAATGAGGAGTTGCAATCGACCAACGAAGAGTTGGAGACGATGAACGAGGAGTTGCAATCGACCAACGAGGAGTTGGAGACGATCAACACCGAATTGCGACAGCGGACGGTGGAACTGGACAAGGCGAACCTGTTCTTGCAGTCGATTCTGACGAGCGTGCAGACGGGCGTGTTGGTAGTGGATCGGCAATTGAACGTGCTGATCTGGAACTATCGGGCGGAGGACTTGTGGGGCCTGCGTGCCGACGAGGTGCGCGGCAAATCGCTGTTGAGCCTGGACATTGGCCTGTCGGTGCGGCAGCTGGAGGCGCCGATCCGGAAGCTGTTGCAGGGGGCGAGCAAGTACGAGGAACTGACGCTCGATGCGTTGAACCGCCGCGGTCGCTCGATCCGTTGCACGATCATGGGTACGCCGCTGGGCCGGGACGTGCCGGGCGAGGTGCCGGGCGTGGTGCTGGTGGTGAACGATCTGGACCATGCCGCCCCGCGCCCGACCGGCGTCGGCGAACCGCAAGCAATGGGTGGCGGGTGAGGGGATCAGAGCCGAGTTGTGGCACGGGTTGTGGCACGGTCTCCTGACCGTGCCACCTCCCCGACCGAAGGTCTCCCTGTGGTGACCGCATGACCAGAGGAGACCTGCGGTCATACCCGGTGGCACGGTCAGGAGACCGTGCCACAACAAGCGTGCAGCAACTCTCTCCGGCCGGCACCTGTTCGAGGTTATTCGCGGATGTGCTCGTCATCCCGAGGGGGAAGGTTCGAGTCTGGCGGCTGTCCCGGCCGAATGTTCGCGTCCTCATTCGAGCGAGGCATCGTCCCCAGCAGTGGAGGATCTCCCTGGGCCGCAAGTTCTGCGGCTTCAAGGAAACGATCCTTGCTCGGAACGCGCTGAGCGTTCAAGACGGCGAACACCAGCACAACCCCCAGAGGCAGGAACCAGAGGGTTGTCCACACAGCCTCCGGCATGGGTGATGTTCCCCTCTGCCAAGGCGCCAGGATGTCTGGCGACAGGACTGTGAGCAGCATCACCGGGAGAGGATGGCAAATCACCAGCAGCCCAATGACTCGAGCCGGCCAACCATAGACCGCGTGCCTGCGCGTGAGGGCGAATCTTCCCTGGACCAAAGCCATCACTCCGAAGACAGCGGCAAAGATGTAACTGATACACATCGTGCGAATCCTGCGTGCTCAGAGCGCCGCACGCCGTCCGGCTTTGCTCGGCTCGATGCAGGCTCCCGCTGTTGGGAACATCTTCGCCGGGCTGCAGCGACCCTCCGGGTTGAACGCCGACCGCAAGCGCAGCATTATTGCCAGATCTTCCGGCGTGAACAAGCGCGACATGAAATCGATTTTCTCCACACCGATGCCGTGTTCGCCGGTCACGCTCCCCCCGCAGTTGATGCACTCTTCGAGGATTTCGTGACTGGCCGCCAGCACGCGCCGCACCTGATCCTGGTCGCGCTCATCGAATAGCAGGATCGGGTGGATGTTGCCGTCGCCCGCATGGAAGACATTGGCGATAGCGATTTGATATTTCTCTCCAATGGCGCGAATGACGCGCAGGATGTGCGGCAGCTTGGTACGCGGCACGACGCCGTCCTGGGTGCAGTAGCTCGGGCTCAGGCGGCCGACCGCCCCGAACGCCTTTTTGCGCGACTTCCACAAAAGGTCGCGCTCGGCGTCGGTCGTCGCCTGCCGCACCTCGCGCGCCCCGTTCTTCTTTGCGATGTCGGTGATTTGCTCGGCGTCCGCGTCGAGCCCTGCTTCGAGGCCGTCCACCTCCATGATGACCACCGCCCCGGCGTCGAGCGGAAAGCCGAAGTGGAACGCCTCCTCGACCGCCTTGAGGATCAGCTGATCGAGCATCTCCAGGGCTCCCGGCACGATGCCGGCGCCGATGATATCGCTGATCGTGTTGGTCGCATCGTCCACCGTCTCGAAGACGCCGAGGAGTGTGCGATACGCCTCGGGGTTGCGCGTGATGCGCACCCAGATTTTCGTGACGATGCCGAACGTCCCCTCCGAGCCGACGATGACGCCGGTCAGGTCGTAGCCGGGGTTATCCTCGATGGGGCCGCCTGTTTGCACGACGCGGCCGTCGGGCAGGACGATCTCGACGCCGAGGACGTGATTGACAGTGACGCCGTACTTGAGCGTGTGCGGTCCGCCGGAGTTCGTCGCGACGTTGCCGCCGATAGTACACGCTCCCTGGCTCGACGGGTCGGGCGCGAAGTGGAAGCCTTGCGGGCGCAGGTGGTTCGTCAGCGACAGGTTGACGACGCCCGGCTCGACGACTGCGTAGCGATTGCGATAATCGACTTCGAGGATACGTTTCATCCGCGTCAGGGCGATCATGACGCCGCCGCCGACGGGCAGGCAACCACCGGCGAGGCTGGTGCCGGCCCCACGGGGGAGGAAGGGGACGTTCACTTCGTTGCAGACCTGGACGACGGCGGCGACCTGTTCGGTCGAGGTGGGAAA
>DASPXY010000068.1:0-3936 GCA_035637055.1 Gemmataceae bacterium
TGGGCTTGCTCTTTCCGGGAGCGATTTAGTCTTTCATGCGCCGGTCGTACATGTCCGCGCCGCGCGGCCGGTCGTCCAGCAAGTGCTCGGCGAAGAACTCCCACGTCCGCTGCCGGAAGTACGGCGAGAAATCCCCGAAGCCGTGCGCCTTGCCCGGCAGGATCAGCAGGTCGAAGCGTTTGTTCGCCTTGATCAGTGCATCGACCAGGCGCATCGTGTTCGCCGGGTGGACGTTGTTGTCCATGTCGCCATGCACCAGCAACAGCCGGCCCTTCAGGTTGGCGGCGAGTTCCGCGTTCGTCGGCACCTTGATCTCGAAGCGCGTCGCTGGCTTCGCCTTTTCTTCCTTGGCTTTTTCCTCCTTGGCCTTCTCCTCCTTGACCTGATCTTTCTTCACCTCGGTTTTCGTGTCCTTCTTGTCGTCATCGAGTTCATCGGGGCCTTTGCCCTTGAACTTCTTGCCCTTCGTTGACGTACCCTTGTCATCCTTCTTGTCGTCCTTGCCGACCGGTACCTCCTTCATGCCGTGGTAGCGTTCGGCCCAGGCGTTGTTGTAGATGTTGTTGTCGTGGTTGCCGGCCGAGGCGACCGCCGCCTTGAAGAAGTCGTTGTAAGGCTTCTGCAGCATTGCCGCCGCCGACAGGAAGCCGCCCCCCGAGTGGCCGTAGATACCCACGCGGTCAATGTCGATGAACGGGTGCCGTGCCGCGAGTTGCTCGATCGCAGTCTTCTTGTCCGCCAGGGCATAGTCGCGCAGGTTGCCGTAGCCGTAACTGCCGTAGAGCTTCGACCGCAACGGCGAGCCGCCGCGGTGACCCACCTGGATGACGATAAACCCCAGCTGCGCGAGCTGCTGCTCCTGGCCGACGGGGGTGAATGCATGCGGCATGCTCTCCGTTTGCGGCCCGGGGTAGACGTGGGCGATGATCGGGTATTTCTTTTTCGGGTCGAAGTCGAACGGCTTCCACATGTTCCCGTAGAGATCGGTCACGCCGTCCGCCGCCTTCACGACGAACGTCTCCGGCATCTGCCAGCCGACTTCAAAAAGGCGCGACAAATCCGAGCGTTCCAGGTCCATGATCTTCTTGCCGCGATGGTCGCGCACCACCGACACGGGAGCCAGGTCCAGCCGCGAACAGGTATCGACGACGAACTGCTTCGACGGCGACAGAAAAGACTGATGATGGCCGTTGCCCGGATCCATCAGCGTCAGGCCGGTGCCGTCGAAACGCACACAATAAAGATGCTCCAGATAGGCATTCTCGCCCTCTTCGCGGTGGTTGCCGTGGAAGAAGAGCAGGCGATTTTTCGCATCGACGGCGACGATACGGCTGGCGCGGAACGGGCCGGAGGTGATGGCGTTCTTCAGCTTGCCGCCGCGCTCGTACAGGTAGAAGTGCGCCCAGCCGCTGCGCTCCGACCACCAGATCATTTCGTCGGACTCGTCGAGATAGCGGATCGGCTGTGTGACGATGTTCGCGTTCTCGAAGCCGTCGGTGATCAGGCAGCGGCATTCGCCGGTCGGGACGTTGTAGGAGCAAAACTCGGCGTTGCGGTGCAGGCGATCGCGCCGGGTGAAGCGCAGCTCGTCAGAACTCTTGCCCCAATGGATATCCGTGTAGGCTTCATCCTTCCACTTCGGCTCGACGCGGACCAGCTTGTTCGTCGCCTTGTGATAGACGTGCAGCTCCGTGCGGCGAATGTTCTCCTCGCCGGGCATGGGATACTTGTACTTGCTCAGGGTCGGCCGCGGCTGGGCAACGGGGTTGACGAGGAACAACTCCTCCACCCCGCGCGCGTCGGTGCGCGTGACGTGGAAAGCCTTCGAGTCCTTTGACCAGCTGACGAACGGCCGCGTGCCGCCCTTGCCTTTTCCCTTGCCGCCAACGCCGCCGCTGGCAGCACCGAAACTGTAATCGACAGCGCCGTCCTTGGTGAGCTGGATCGCCTCGCCCTCCTTGCCCGCTTCCGCCAGGAAGAGGTTGTGCTCGCGGGCGAAGGCGTACACCTTGCGATCGGGTGAGAAGGCCCGGTAATCGCCCTTGAGGCCCTTTGGCGGCGGTTTGATGTCGCTCTTGTCTTTTTTTTCGTCGTCTTCCTTCTGGAGCTCGCGTTGCCGCTCCATGAGCTGCTTGAACCGCTCGTCGCCGAGTTGCTGGCGGAGGCGCTCCAGTTGTTCGGGGCTGCCGCCGAAGACGGGCGGGCCGACGGGGGCCTTGCCGAGTTTGACCAGTTGCTCGGCGCGCAGGTCGTATTCGTAGCGAAACTCGCCGGTCACGAACTTCATCTTGTTGCCGTCGTCGCCGACGCTGACGCCGGACAACGGTAGGAGGGCAGGCTCCAGCGGCTTGCGCGTCATCTCCGAGAGGAGGGTGGCCAGTTTGGCATTGTTAAAGAGCGGCTCGCGTGTCGCCTGCTGCGCGTTGACGCGGTAGAACTGCCGGCCCTTGCTTGTGCGGTACTCGTACCAGAAGACGTCGGTCTTGCCGATCCAGTTCGGGACAACGGCGGTACTGTAGATGAACGGGCGGAGGAACTCGGGGCCGTACTTATGGGCCTGCTTGAAGTTGGCCCCGGTGACGCGCTGCTGGTCGGCCTGTAAATGCGATGCGGTTGACAACGCGAGCGCTGTCAGCAGCGCCAGGAGAAGACGCAGGCGTTGGGGCCAGGGACGTGCGGGATCGGCAACGGTTGGCATGGTCGGCTCCTCGGTGTGGAAAGCGTGGTCCGATGGTGACGCCGATCATAACCGCGGCGAGTGCGTTATGCCACCGGGTAAATGTGTTGTCTGCGCGATTGACAGGAACCGTGGGAACTGGAAGATTGAAGCAGGCGTCACAGTGCTTGCTCTCCCCATAACGAGTATCCAGACATGGAATATCAAGAATACTGTGCCCTCATCCAGAAGCGCTACAAGCCGCTACACCGGCATCTGTTCACGCTCCGCGAAGAGATGTTCGTGCCGTCGCTGGTCCAGGCGGTACGAGCCAAACATCCCGACGCCCTGCGGAAACTCTGCACCGAGGTCCATCCGGGCATCTACGTCTTCGACATGCTGGCGCCGCGCTTCCGGACGGATCTCCTCGAAGAACTCGCGTACTTCGAGCGCTGGTGCGGCGACAACGGCCTTCCGCTGCTGCGGCCGAACACGATGAACAACTACGGCGCCGTGCTCGACACCTTCGGCTTTCAGGCGATGCTGCAACAGTTGATGGTGGAATACGTGATGCCCTTCGCATCGCTGTTCTATCGTGATGTCGGCGGCGATGCGCTCGACAGCCACCACGGCTTCGTCGTCGAGTACAAGCCGGGCAAGGACGTCTCGCTCGACTTCCACGTTGACGCCAGCGACGTCACCCTCAATGTCTGTCTCGGCAAGGAATTCACTGGCGGCGAGCTGTTCTTCCGTGGGGTGCGCTGCGGCGTGTGCCAGCAGACCGAGACGCTGCCGAGTGAGGAATTTCAGATCGTCCATGTCCCAGGTCGAGCCATCTTGCACCGCGGCAGGCATCGTCACGGGGCGCATCCAATCCTCGGCGGCGAGCGCTACAACCTGATCCTGTGGTGTAACAGCAGCCGCTACGATGGACGGCACGACAAGACACACGATCCGGCGTTTTGCGGCTGGCCCGAACCCGAGGCGGTCGCAGGTGGCTAGTGCAGGAACCAGGGCGGCCTTGTTTGTAGTTCCGCCTTCAGGCGGTCTGGCGTCTTGCCGCCTGAAGGCGGAACTATGAACAAGTTGGGGCCATTCGACGCTCGCAGATTTGCCAGAAAATCCGCTACTGACCTACCGACCCGCGCCGCGCCGTGGTAGAGAGGATGGAGTATGGAATGAGGCAAATAACATCACCATTTTCCTCGCGGAGGTCGGTCATGAACGTCAGGGTGTGCCGGTCGGTGTTGACCGTGGTTCTCGTGGATGTCAATCCCAAG
>DASPXY010000069.1:0-5269 GCA_035637055.1 Gemmataceae bacterium
GTCACTTGGTAACGAGTTTGGGGAGGAGGCGTTCGGCCAGGCGGGCGGCGGCCTCCTGGAGGGCGGCCTTGCCGGCCAACTGCTCGGTCAGGTCCACCACCAACGCCGTCTGCCGGTCCACCGCCAGCACCCGGTCGGTGCGGCGCTCCACCGCCCGCACCTCCACCCGCGCCTTGACTGCCACCAGGTTGCCCTGCCGGCTGGCCGTCTCGCTCAGGCCCTCGCCCCGGATCAGCACGTCCGCCTCCCCCTTGAGTCCCTCCTCCGGGTCGATGACCGTGAAGCCCGTTTCCTTGGCGAAGTACATGACCTCGGTCTGAGCCGCCGGGTCGATGCGTGCCCCGCCCAGGTGGCGTTCGCCGATCTGCACCAGCAACCGCGGCCGCTTGCCCTTGCCCAGCGCCTTCTCGAGTTCGGCCAGCCGGTCCTTTTTGGTCACGGTCCTGGCAATCAGCTTGTCGCCCTGCTTGGTGATGGCTTCCGTGACCTTCTGCGCCAGCTGGTCCACCAGCGGGCCGAGTTCGTCGCTGGACTTGCCCTCGACCGAGACCGCCGTCAGGCGACTTGTCTCGGCGCCGACGATGCGGGCGATCAGGTGGGTCTTCTTGTCCACCTGCAGGACGGTGCCACTGATGAGGAGCTTGGCTCCGGTGAACTGGCCGATGCGGTTGGCCTCGCTGGTCTTGACTGCCCCCGAGAGGTTTAGCTCCAACTCCTGGAGCGTCTTCTTCAGGTCGGTCCGATCCACCAGCATCAACTCGGGGGCGGCGGCGAGCCGGGCGAACAGCAGGTCGCTGACCTTGCCCCCCAGGTCGCCGCCGCGATCCTCAAACGGGAACAGCGCCGCCGGGTACACCGTCGGGCGACTGGGGCTTTCTTCCTTCTGCGCCTGCGGCCCTGCTTTCGCCTGTGCCCTGTCCTCGGCCAACGGGGCTTGTCCCCCCACGGCTGGGGAGAAGGCACTGTAGGGGGTGGTGTCGCCGGCGCCCTCAAGGGGTGGCGGGAAGAACAGCCGGTGCAAGCGGGTCATGCCGGTCGCCTCGGCCAGGCCAAGCCCGCCGAGGGTCGCCAGCACCACCGCTGCCGCAATCCTGCCGGTCCGATTGCGGATTGAGGAATGCGGGCTGTGGGGCACGTTCGCATCGTGCCTGTCAGCAGACCTGGCGCGTTGCAAAGGGGCCCCACAGCCCGCATTCCGCAATCCACAGCCGGCAGGCTCGTTGAGGCGAACGCGCAGAATGGCCGCGACCTCGGCGGAGGAGGACGGGCGGTCCGCCGCCACCGGGGCGTGCAGGCGGTCGATCAGCTCGGTCAGCCAGTCAGGCAGGGACGGGTTCAGCTCGGCCAGCGGCATCGGGGTCGCCTCGCTGACCTGCCTCAAGGTCGCGTAGGTCGTCTCGGCCTGGAACGACGGCCGGCCCGAGGCCATCGCGTACAGGACGCTGCCCAGGCTGAACAGGTCGGAGCGGGCGTCGGCCTTCTCGCCGCGGGCCTGCTCGGGGGCCATGTAAGCCGGCGTCCCCAGCACGGTGCCGTGATCCGTCAGGGCCGGCTCGCCGTCGGCGATCCAGGCCAGGCCGAAGTCCACCAGTTTGACCCGGTCCAAAGTCCCCGCGCCGCCCTCGTCCTTCACTCGTTCGAGGAAGATGTTGGCGGGCTTGATGTCGCGGTGCAGCAGGCCGCGGGCGTGCGCAGCGGCCAGGCCCTCGGCCAGTTCGGCGCCGAGGCGGACAAGCTCGGGCACGGGCAGCGGGCCGCGCCTCAGCCGGGCTTCGAGCGTTTCGCCGTCGAGGAACTGCATCGCGAAGTAGGGAAAGCCACGGTCCTCGCTGACGTGGTACACGCGGACAACATGCTCATGATCGAGGGCTGCAGCCGAGCGGGCCTCGCGGAGAAAGCGCTTGCGCGCCGACGCGCTGGCCGCCAGGGCGGGCCGCAACACCTTGAGGGCCACGCGCCGGCCCAGCTGCAGATCCTCGGCGGCCAGCACCACCCCCATGCCGCCCTGGCCCAGCACCCGCGTGACGCCATACGGGCCCAACCGGCCCAGTTCTCCCGGGAGTTGAGGGGGGGCCAGGAAGTCTGCGTCCGGCTCGGGGTCTTCGCCGGCGCCATCGGGGGGAGGCGTTCCGGGGAAGTTCATCTCCCGGGCGCTGCGCATCAACTCCCGGATGCGCTCGTTGAGCGGCAACCGCAGCGGGTCCTGGCCCTGCGCGCGCATGGCCGCGGTCAGTTCGTCCTCGCCTGGAAGGGTCTGGAGGACGCCCAGGCACTGCGAGCACTCGGCCAGGTGCAGCTCAAGGCTTTCCGCCTCGGTCTCGCCTACGTTCCCGAGGGCAAAACGCTCCAGGCGGGCGGGATCGGGGCAGGTGCTCAGCGCCATGGGACAACCGTGGGAAGGAAGCTGGGATGGTAGTTGTACGCACAGGGACACAAAAGCTGACAGCCAGTGCGCGTTTTTTCTTGGCCCGCAGGCGTGGTGGTCGGCGGAAGCTCGTCCGGCGCGGAGGCCGGGCTCTCAGTCCAGGAGCCCTTCCAGCTGCTTGCGCAGCCGGCGCAGGACTCGGGACCGAGCCGTGTACACCGCGTCGAGGGTCATACCCAGTTCGGCGGCCACCTCCGCGGGGCTGCGACTGGAGACGACGGTCTCCCAGCACGCGCGCCAGGTCTTTGGCTGGAACTCCTGCTGCATCAGTTCGAGAGCCTGCCCCACGAGGTGCTGGCGGTACTCGGTCTCCCAGAACACGTCCGGGTCGGGCTCGGCGGCCAGGTCGGCGAGTTGCTCGGGGCTGTGCACCTGCGGCCGGACTGCGCGGCGGCGGCAGGTGTCGCGCCACTTGTTGTTCAGGATGGTCCGCAGCCAGGCGCGAAAGCCCTTGTGGCGGTCATAGAGAAAGGCAGGCAACTTCACGACCAGCACGGTGAACACTTCCTGAACCAGGTCCGCCGCATCAGGCTCCTGCAGGCCCATGCGGCGGGTCCACTCGAACAGCAGAGGTGTGTACAGGTCCACGAACAGGGCCCACGCCTGCTGCTCGCCCGGTTGGCGCACACGTTCAAGCAAACTGACCGGCGTGGTGTGCATCGCCCTCACCGAGCAAACTGGCTCGCCAGTGTCGAGCCTCATTGGAGCCTCAGCGGTTCGTTCTGGACCCTGTTCAGTTTTGAGTATCCCACAGGGCAATGGCGTAATCAAGTGTCAAATCCCTCCTGGGTTCACGGAGGAGGATCCTGTCTCATACAATCGCTGTAACTCGCCGCGGAGTTTTGCCTCGGGCGTGACGCCGACGTGGCGGACCACGACCTGCCCGCCGTGGAAGATCAACAAGGCGGGGATCGAACTGATGCCGTAACGGGCGGCCAGTTCCTGGTTGGTGTCGACGTTGACCTTGCAGACCTTGAAGTCGCGGGCCAACGCCTCGATGGCCGGATTCATGGCCCGGCAAGGCGGGCACCAACTCGCCCAGAAGTCCACCAGCACCGGCTCGGCGGACTGCAACACCTCCCGCTTCCAGTTGAACTCTTGCAGTAGCATGGCTCGACTCCTCTCCCGATCCGAATCTAGCTCCATCTTCATTCTACGCAAACCATGGGCCGACCGTGGCTCGAACCCCGAGCCACCCGGGACTGTCTTGCCAGTGCTTGCCCGGTTCTATTCCCGGAGACCGACGATGCCTTACCAGGCCACGATAGCCGCCGTCCGCCAGGCCCTCACGGACATCTTCGCAGCGGTGGACGGCTGGTTTGATCGTTCTAAGGAACTGCGGCGGTTCCGGCCCCCGTCCGGCGGCTGGTCCATCGACCAGATCCTCGAACACGTCACGCTCACCAACCACTTCTTGCTGCTCATCATCCGCCGCTGGACGGCGAAGGCCGTCCGCAAGGCTCGACGCGGTGAGGTGGTATCCGAAGGCGAGAGCGAGCTGACGCGGCTCGACCTCATTGGCGAGCGGGGGAGCTTCGCCTGGGTTCGCCCCGAGCACATGGAGCCTACCGGCGTCCCGACGCCCGCGGAGGTACGGGAGAGGATGCGCGGCCAGGTCGCCGAGTGCTTGGAGTTGCTCGCGCAGCTGCGGCACGGGGAGGGTGCGTTGTGCAAGGTGCGCATGTCGGTGAACGGCCTGGGCAAGATCGACTTGTATCAATGGCTTTACTTCCTCGCTCAGCATGCCCGCCGTCACCTCCAGCAACTGCAAGAGATCGAACGCCGGTTTCGCGAGCCTGGTCGTTGAGGCACTCCCAGTCACCAACGCTTGAGCCCCGTTTACCACGGAACGGGACCGTCTTCGTCGAAGAACCCACCAGTCGGGCCGTCTGCGGGCAGGGTCGCCAGCCGCACCGCCGCCGTGGCTCCTTGGGCGACCGTGCGGTGCCCCTGGTGGGCGTTCATGTCCGTCGCCGTGTAGCCAGGATCGGCCGCGTTTACCTTGATCGGTGTATCGCGCAAGTCGGCCGCGAGCTGCACCGTCAGGGCGTTCACCGCCGTCTTCGAGGAGTTGTAGGCGAGCAGTTTGAACTGGGCGAACTCCCAGTGCGGGTCGCTGTTCTGCGCCAGCGACGCCAGCCCGCTCGACAGGTTGACGATCCGCCCTGCGTCCGACTTGCGGAGCAGTGGCAGCATCGCCTTCGTGACAACGAAGACGCCGAAGAAGTTAGTCTCGAACGTCTGCCGCAGCGTCTCCAGATCGAGTTGGCTGGGCGACACCTTGTCCAGCAGGACCGCGGCGTTGTTCACCAGGATATCGAGTTGGCCAAACTCAGATTCGATCCGGCGAGCCGCAGCCTCAATGGTGGTTTGGTTGGTCACGTCGAGCCGCAGCGGGCGGGCGTCGAGGCCCTCAGTCCGCAATTGCTGGGCCGCCTCCTGCCCGCGTGCCTCGTCCCGTGCCCCGAGGAGTAGGGTGAAGCCCCGCTGACCGAGCTGCCGGGCGATCTCCAGCCCGATGCCCTTGTTCGCACCCGTCACCAGAGCAACTTGTGTCTTCGCCATCGTAAACCCTCCTGATCCGTGTGGGAACTCCGTACCGAAAGCCGTGAGCCGAGGGGAGCCCAGCCTCTCCGGCAGAAGATGCTTGTCTCGATCTCATCGGAGGTGGGGCACGCACTGTGGAGGGAATGCAACTTCCCAGACCACGATGCGTGTCGTTCGCCTCTGCGGGAGAATACCGCCGTGGCAGCGATCTCTTACACGGACTTCACCAGCAGCGACGCCTCACGCCGTTCAGCCGCTCTTGTGTTCCGCTTGGAGCAAAGGGGTGGACTGGGAGGC
>DASPXY010000070.1:0-4023 GCA_035637055.1 Gemmataceae bacterium
GAGCGCGCGGCCGGTAACGCTCAGCGGAAGTCCGTCGCCCGAGGTTCCGGTCATCTCCTTGCTCACCTCGAACTTGTAGAACCCATCCTGGATGAACTCCGGCGAAAGCGAAAGCCACGCCTCCGCGATTGAGGAGGCAGCCGCGTTGGTCTTCGCCGCAGGACCATCGGCGCGGAAGAACCCTTCCAGGGTCTTCGCGTCCTTGAGGTGGCGAACCTTGCCGTCCTTCGACACCACGAAGATGTTCGAGGGCTTCATGCCTTCCGGCATGACACGAGCGACTGGGTAGATGCGGAAGCGCAGCGCAAAGAACTCGTGGTCCGGGAAGTTCTTCGCGAGCACTGGCGCGGCCAGGGAGACAATCTGCCCGCCAGTCAACTTGTGCTGTGCCACGTACTCGGCGAGTTGCTTCTCGCCCTTGCTTGGCGCCTTCTCGCCCGCCTGGCCTGCGCTGCACAGGGTCAGCGCCGCCAAACAACTCGCTGCGGTCAACCATCGGATCATGTGTTCCCTCCCCACCAGAGTTGGTTCTTGGGTTGCGATCACCCAAGGTCCAGGAGCAAAAGGATACTTTTTTGCTTGCTTTGCGCGGAAACGCCTGGGATTATCAACTTGTTATATGCGGTGGCCTGTGATCCGACATCGTCCCGGATGAATGAGCGCTCCGCAACCGTACAGAGGGTGTCTCCAGGGCGGAGCGGCTTTTTTCGACAATCTGGGGAAAAAGGAGCTGAGAGCAAGAGAAAAGGCACGTGGATCGCGAGGATTGCCGCGATCTGCTGCCCGACGGAGGGGCTCAGGGCATGGACAAGTTCGCGCATCGGGAGGGCGGCCTGGATCAAATCGAAACGGACTGGAGCATGGTTTATGAACCCGCTCACGTCGTCCTGCGCTATGCCCCGGCCATCCAGCGCTACCTCAACGCCCTGATCAAGCACAGGCACGACGCTGAGGAAATCGCCCAGGAATTCTTCCTGTGGGTGACCCAACACGGCCTGCCGCGAGCCCGCCGCGACCGGGGCCGGTTTCGCGATTATCTCAAAAAAATCGTCCGCAACGCCGCTCTCAATTACCAGAATCGAAAACGACCATCGCCGCAGAGTGACCACGACCTGCTGAACGTCCCGGCGCCCGACGACCGGCAGCGCATCCCCGATCAGGAGTGGGTCGTCCACTGGCGGCACTGCCTGTTGAAGCGCGCCTGGAAGCGCCTGGAGAAGCATCAGGCGCGCTCGCCCGACAACCTGTTTCATACGGTCTTGCGGCTGTGCGTGCGCCATTCCGGCGAGGACTCGCGTTCTCTCGCCGAACGGGCCAGTCAGGCCAGCGGCAAGGTCATCAGCCCCGACGCTTTCCGCAAGCAAGTCAGCCGCGCCCGCCGCATGTTTGCCCAACTCCTCGTCAAGGAGATCGCCGAGACGCTGGACACGCCGGAACCGGAGGACGTGCAGGAAGAACTCGCGGATCTTGGTCTGCTCGGCTACATCCGGGATTTTCTGCCCCTGAAGCGCCGCAGTCCCGAGGAGTCCCCCGGACCACCAACGTGAGCCGCCTTTGCGCGGCTCGCCGTTTTTTCTCTCCCCAGTCACAAGTCCTCGTGCAGTGTGTATTGACTACTGAGAGGTTATGTCTACTGCGTGGAGTGGGATAGTTTCCCGAGATTGGAGAGGTCTTCTGTCCAGGATAGCCGCGTCGCGAAAGGCAACTCGAAAGAGCTTGTAAACCAGGTCTTCGGGTCGAATCGAGATGTCAATTCGGGTTTACATCCTGAACAGAAGTTGCGAAGTGGGGATGGCGTGCGGGGATCGCTCAGGGAGAAATGATGGTCCAGAACTCTCAGGAAGAACAAAACTTCCGACCGATTCGTGCGAGTCTTGGTGAGAGTTTTCCGGGTATGGTCTGAGTTTTGCTTTTGTGGAACGAACCAACTCGGGCGTCAGTCTAAAGTCGCTGGAGCGGCAAGCTCGAGAGGCTGGCGCTGGCGGTGGCCCCCGACGGGCAAAAGCGGGGACACCTCCAAACCTCAAGCCCCGCCAGAGCAAACGGGCTCAACAAAACAACGTCCGCATCGTGCCGAACCCGGCACCTTCGTGAACTTACAGGAATTCGGTGCCCGGACTCGCAGGGCGATAATCCTTCTGCCCCGGAGTCTTCTTCTGCGCTCTCCAAGGTGACATTTATGGGTCGTTCCTGGTTGCAACAACTCCTCGGTCGGGCGGCTCGTGCCCCCGCGTTTCTCGTCCCCGGGCCAAGGTCATGCGCGGCCGCTCGTTCCGGCCCGAAGTCCTGACGCTGGAAGATCGCGTGGTGCCCAGCACGTTGGAATTCATTCAGAACATCGGCGTCAACACGAACTTTACCTCCAGCACCACGTCTCTTTCGATCACCGTCCCGACGGGGGCGAGCGTCGCCAAGGGGCACGCCATCATCGTCGAACTGTCCAGGGCTCCGAAAGCCGGGACGGTGTCGGCGACGGATACCGCTGGCAACGTCTACCACGTGGACCAAGACGTGCTGAACCAGGCCACCGGCAGCCCCAATCAAGGCGTCCGGACGGTCATTTTATCTTCGGAGGGCGTCAGTCCGCTCGCCAGCGGGAACACGATCACCGTCACCTTTCCTGCGGTCAAGGCCAAAGCGATCAGCGCCGCCGAGTTCTGTGGCATTGATGCCGTCAGTCCGGTCGATGTGACCAAGCAAGGCAAAGGCAGCAGTTCCGGCGGTGCCGTCAGCACGGCCGGGACGGCGGTCACCTCCCACGCCAACGATCTGCTCATCGGCGCCGTCGGCGTCCAGGGCTTCCTCGATGGCAGTCAGCCCTCGACGGCTGGCTTCCTCCCGGGTGCGGGCTACACGCCGCTGGCATTTACTGGGACGCCGAGTGGGAACAGCGGGAACCACAATGTGACCTTGTTCCCCGAATACAAGATCGTTTCAAGCACGGGGAACTACCAGGCCGACGGAACCCTCACGACCAACGCTGGCGGACAGTGGGCGGCGGCCCTGGTCGCCTACAAGGCCGACGCGCTGACGCACTTCGACGTCACGGCCCCAGCCACGGTCAGCGGCGGCGTCCCCTTCAGCGTCACGATCACGGCCAAGGACGCCTCCAACGCCACGGTCCCCGGTTACACAGGAACCCTTCACTTCACCGTAACGAACTTCACCACCGGCGAAGTGCTCCCGGTCGATTACACCTTCACTTCCGGCAGCGGCTTGGACAACGGCAGCCATACCTGCACTGGCGTCATTCTCAACACAGCTGGCAGCCGCACCATCACCGTCACCAACGAGTGCGGCGGCGAGACCGGCAGCACGAACGTCACAGCACGGCCAGCGTTGGGCTTGGCATCACCGCGGGTACGCCCCTGACCGGGGGGCCTGGTACGCTCAGCGGCGGCAGTGCGGTGGCGGCCAGCGGCGGCGGCGCAACTTTCAGCGGCCTCTCCATCAGTAAGACCGGCACCAGTTACCAACTGCACGCAACGAGTTTGGGCCTTGTTGCCGCCGACTCCAGTGCCTTCAACGTCACGGCACGGACGTTGACGGTCACGGCCACAGGCGTGAACAAAGTGTACGACGGCACCGCCACGGCCACGGTGACCCTGTCCGACGACCGGCTCGCGGGCGACGTGTTCACCGTCAGTTACGTCAGCGCCAGTTTCGCCGACAAGAATGTGGGCACGGCCAAGCCCATCACCGTCACCGGCATTTCGATTTCTGGCCCCGACGCGGGCAACTACACGCTGGCCGCGACCACGGCCAGCACCACGGCGGACATCACAGCGCGGTCCCTCACCGTCACGGCGACAGGAGTGAACAAGGTCTACGATGGCACCACCACCGCCACTGTCACCCTCGCCGACAACCGTGTCGCTGGCGATGTCTTCACTGACAGTTACACCAGCGCCAGTTTCGCCGACCCGAACGTGGGCACTGCCAAGCCGGTCAGTGTCAGCGGCATCAACAGCAACGGCTCGACCTCGGTCGAGATCGTCGGCGGCGCCGGTGTCGGAGGTGTCA
>DASPXY010000071.1:0-8459 GCA_035637055.1 Gemmataceae bacterium
AACATCGCCGCCGCGTACCGGGTGTCGATCTCGCTGATCCGCTCCGGCGCGATGCCGTTCTCCGCCCAGTCGCCGTCGGCCCAGTGGTGGAACACCAGTTGCTGGCTCGCCGCGCGGAGCGCGCCGAGGTCGGACGGTAGCCGGTCGATCGCGGCCGCGGCGGGGCCCGGTTCTGTGACCAGGCTCTGCACCGCCCAGAATCGGTGGTCGCTCACCCTGGCAGGATACTGGCCGGGCAGATGACTGTCTCCGCTGCCGGCGCCTGGCCGAGGACCACCCACAGCGGAAACGCCAGCTCGGTACACGGCATCAGGCCAGGCCCGTCGCCCCGTTTAGGGCGAGGCATTGCTCACGGCCGACGAGAAGAGCCGTAGATGCCCGATCCGACCCTCTCCGCCGTCCGGCTACCCTGCCGACGGCATTGGGCAAGCGGTCATCCCGGGCCTTCCCTCTCGCCCCGGCCGCACTGAGCTGCGAGCAGTAGTGCGAACGGTTTCGCAAGTTCAGATCTAGTTTAAATAAGATATACTTGTCCGTACTGCACTTCGAGGACGGCCCCGGCGCCTAGCCGCCAAGCCCAGCGCCAGGGCCGCGTACTCCCGCCAACTGCAAGCCGGACAGGAGCACACCCATCATGTCCCGCCAGACCCACGTAGTTGCGTTAGCTGCCGGAATCAATCCGAACGAGAAGCTGACCGTACGCGAGTTGTGCGCCGAGCTGAAGGTCTCCCGCTCGACCTTCTATGACTGGCGCCAGAAGGGCCGGAGCCCGCGCTGCATCCGGCTGCCCAACGGTGACCTGCGCATCCGCCGCCGCGACCTGGACGAATGGCTCGGCGCGCAGGAACTCACGTGAGCAACCACGGGCCTGTTCCGCCCAGCGAGCAGGGGAAGCGCCGCATCACGTACGACGTGCGGATCTGGAAGACCCGCACCCTCAAGGGCGCCCGCGGACGTTCGTACCAGGTCCGCTGGACCGTCGCCGGGAAGATTCACTACGCCACCTTTGCGACCAAGGCCTTGGCTGACAGTAAGGAAGCACAGCTCAAGACCGCAGCCCGCGAGGGCGAGGCATTCGACATTGCCGCCGGGCTGCCGCTGTCGGCGGTCAGCGGGGGTCGCGACCATGAGGTGAGCTGGTATGAGTTCGCCTGTGCCTACACCGACATGAAATGGGAAGAAGTCGCGCCGAACTCGCGGCGGGCGATTGCTGACGCCCTGGCAACGGCGACTCCGGCGCTGCTGAGCACCCGCCGGGGCGCTCCTAAGCCAGAGCAGTTACGGAAGGCCCTTTACGGGTGGGCATTCAACACCAGGCTCCGCGCCACTGCCCCGCCTCCACAACTGGCCGCCGCCGCGACATGGGCCCAGCGGAACACGGTCGCGCTGGGCGATCTGGGCGACCCGGACACGCTGCGCCGGGTCCTGAACCAGCTTGCCAGGAAACTCGACGGCACTCCCGCCGCGGCGACCGTCGTCGCGCGCAAGCGCGCCGTGCTGTTCAACCTCCTCGGTTACGCCGTCGACAAGAAGCACTTCGCAATGAACCCGATGTTGTCCATGCGGTGGACCTCGCCTAAGGCCGCCGAGGCCATCGACCGGCGGCGTGTCGTCAACGCCCGACAGGCAGAGGCACTGCTGGAAGCCGTATCCGCGCAAGGGCCGATGGGCCGCCACCTGGCCGGGTTCTTCGGAGCCATGTATCACGCGGGCCTGCGTCCGTCCGAGGCAGTAATGCTCACTCTCGACGAGCTTCAGATCCCTGACGAGGAGGGGAAGTGGGGATGGCTTCACCTGGGCAGTTCCGCGCCCTCCACCGGAGGCGCCTGGAACGCGTCTGGCGCTCGCCGCGAGCGACGACAGCTCAAGCACCGCGCGGCCAAGGAAGTCCGTCCGGTCCCCGTCTCGCCGACGCTGGCCCAGTTGCTCCGCGATCACATCGCTGAGCACGGCACCGCACCCGACGGACGCCTGTTCCGCGGTGAGGCTGGCGGGCTGCTCTCCGACACCGTGTACGGCCGCGCATGGGACAAAGCCAGGCACAAGGCTCTCACCAAGGCCGAGGCAGCATCACCGCTCGCCGAACGGCCTTACGACCTGCGCCACGCCCGCCTATCCACCTGGCTCAACGCAGGCGTCGCCCCCGCCCAGGTCGCCGAATGGGCTGGCAACAGCGTCCCGGTCCTGCTCCGCGTCTACGCCAAATGCCTGGCCGACTCCGAGAAGGCCGCCCTCCAGCGCATCGAAGAAGCCGAGGCAGGAGCATAGGGCCGATGGGACAGACGGTGCATTTAGATACGCCCGGGAAGATGCGCGCTGCACTTGCGCAGAACCCAAACGGTCCTCTGATCCGTGCCCTATCAGCTACGAAGCGTAACTCTCACAACCCACGCCCGGAGTTCACCGAGCGGCAGATCGCCTCATTTTGGTGGCCCACGCAGGGCAGTGACCTCGCCGGCCGTGAGTTATCTGTGCGAGCTCGCCGCCCTGCATAATCTTGCTTCTAGGCCGTTCGGGCGGTCCCTCGGTCGGACGCGAAGGACGGGTTGACCTGAGTTCGCAGACGGTCACTCCGATGCGATAAGCCGGTCGACGTCAGCGAGAAGGGTCATGTGCCCCTCTCGTCCGAGGCGGTCGAGAATTTCTCGTGCTTTGGCTTGTGCAGCCGGATCGCCGCTCGTAAGTGCGGCAGCCAGAATCCGGGGCGCGTGCTGGAGCAAGTCATACCGTCTCCAGCCATCCCCGTCGCCCGGCATGAGATCGTCGAAAACCTCGATGGTCAGAGCCGGTTCGGCTTCTGCCGCCCGAGCGAGCGACTCGCCGAGCATCCCCTTGGGGTTGAAGTCCGGATCGCTGGTTGCCAGCTGGAGGATCGGCAGAGACCAAGCCGGCGGGAGAACTTCAGCGCGGACCCACCAGTAGAACCCCCCGAGTTCAGAGGCGCTGGCTCGGCCAGCTCGGATTTCCGCCACCCGTCGATCAATCAGCTGCTGCGCACGGTCTAGCACCTGCGGGGGGACCGCCTCAACGTTGCGTGCTTGCATGAGCGACCAGCCCAGGGTTCCCAGCGCGTCGCCGATTACGGCTGGAGCGACTTCGGGGGAGGTCAGCGCTGTGACTAGCGGGTCTTCGTCGCCGATCAGTTCTGTGACATATGCCGTCACGATATGGGAGGCGGCGGATTCGAGCGCTGGACGATTCCCGCGCCAGCCATCGGTGTGGCCCAGGGTGGCGTACGTGGCCGACATCATGCTGAGCATTACGGGCCGCATCAGCTCAAGGAATGCGGTGCCCGTCCGGTAGCCGCGCAACGCAACGGAGACGACGACATCGGCACGGGCGCGAACGTCGTCCTCGGCACTAAGCACAGCGAACAACTCATCGGAACGATCCTCGACCCACGCTCGGCCAGCGTCCCAGAGGTGACCGAGTGCTTCGCCGATCACTGCGGCGACGGCCAGGCTCGGGTCGTCCGCCGCTTCGACATGTCGGGACAGCATGTCGAAGATGTGCGTCCGCAATGCGCCGAACTCATCGCCATCGCGCTTCGCAATGGCCCGGAGGAGCTTAATCGCGGCGCGGATCGCTGTCGGCCGTGTGGTGTTCAGCGACAAGGTCAAGGGGTCCATGTTGCTGCCGCCGAACCTGTCCTCATGCTGCGGTGTCGGGTCAGCGTGGCTCGTCAGCGGGCGGAGGATCGTCCAGAGCCTGTTCGCCTCGTCGGCTGCTAGCTCGTCTCCACGGGCCGCCAGGTAACTGGTAGCAAAGTCCGCCGCATTGCGCTGCGCCCATCGCCAGACGGGATCGTCAGCGGGAAAATCGGCCGTCGGGTCTTCCCCGGTGTCGGGCAGCCGGGCGAGCGTAGTAAGCAGCTGCCAGATGCCGGCGGTCGGCTGGAACCCCTTCGGCAACGCCTTCGTCCAGCCGGCGACGGCCGCCCGGACATACGAGCGGCCGAGAACAAGCAGGTCGCCTGCGAGCGCGGCGAGTAGTTCCGGCCGATTTTCGGCCACGATCTCCAACTCGCGCGCGAGCCCTTCGGGTGAGGGACCGAAGTGATGATCATCTTCCGGCTGCCATGTTGCTAGGAACGTCCGTAGGTCGCCGGGTGACATCGCTCCGAGTGCGTCATGATCAAGTGGGCTCGTCGGCCCGATGAAGGCGGAGGTCATGTAGCTGCCGAACTCGGGATGTTCCATCTCGCCGAACTCAGCCTTCAGTTCGGCCAGTTCAGCCGTAAGCCCGGCTGGCAGCACCGGGCCGAGGGGCAGCAGAAGGCGGTATTTCATCCGGCGGCGGACGGCAGCGACATCGTCGTCGCTTACCTGGGCTGGTTCAGTCTGGCCGAACGCGGCGATCCGGCGCATGACGTCGTCACTGCCCTGCCACGCCTGCGCGTTGATGACCTCCTGCCATGCCGTGACGTCCTCAGTCGATAGATGCGGGATCGCAGCAAGAGCGAGATGCACGTACTCAGGCCGGGCGTCGAGGTCGAGCAATGCCTCCTTGTTCAGGAGAATCCGGGCGGTATCGATGGCCCCCGCGGAAGGGTCAGCCGCGACAACCTGCGCTGTGGTCTCGACCGCGATCCGGGCGAGCAGGTAGCGATTACGTGCCTCCAGAAAGTCGATGACCTCACGCAGGTGACCGGCCTTCGCGACCTGGGCTGCGGTGTCACGGACGATGTCGACGAGCGCGTCGCTGATTTCGTAGAGGCCAGAGTTCTGCGGACTCGGCGCGATCGACGGCCGCCAGAGAGAGTCGTCCCCGGAAGCTGGCTCGCCGCTGGACGGAATGTCCAGCCCGCGCATCAGCCATCCCACTGCGGACTTCAGACCATCCATGCCGAGGCCAGCGAGGAGCGCGGCCACGCGTGGCGCCAACTCGCGGAACCAGAACGAATCGATCAAGGAGACCACGCGGGTACGGGTGCCGAGGACGGGGCCCTCCTCGCCTCCGGCCTTCGGCTCGAAGGCACCAGTCAGGAGCGCACGGGCCTGTTTCAGATGACTGGGCGCAAGGGCCTCGGCCAGGTTCAGGACCTTGCTGGCGTCTACCCAGTCCGAACCCGGCCGCAAGGCTTTGATGATCTGCGGGACGAGGCGAGCGGCCTGCTGGGCTGGTACCGCTAGGGCGGCGTCAAGGACAACCCGATGGACCCACGGATTCTCCGAGGCAGCGTGCCCAACTAGCAGGCCAGTTACCGCGGCCGGCTCGTCAGCTGCCACGCGGGCAAGGTATTCGCCCTCTGGCCACGGCCTCGGCCGCCGGAGGCCCGCATCATCAACCCAGGCCTCTGGTTCGGTCGCGAACACGCCGAGAGCGGCAAGAGGCTCCAGCCAGTTCGGGTTTTGCAGCTCGGCGAAGAACAACCGTTTCAGGTTTTCGTCCGTCAAGGAGCCGACAACGACCTGGACCTCGCCTGATTCCGGGGTCGCCCAATCAGCGTTCATTGCGCACCTCCCGTCGCACGGCGGTTGGCCTTGGCGAGGAGATCGCGCATGGCGCGTGCGCGGTCGGCCATATTGCCCAGCCGTGTCAACATCGCCTCCTCAATGATTCGCAGCTCAAGTTCGACGATCTGCCAGGTCGGCAAAGTCCGCTCAGGCTCGGAGTAGTCGCGGGCGTGAGTCCACTTCCGGAAGAACTCGATCGCCCGGTGCAGTTGCTTCACCGCGGCGTCGTCAAGGCTGCCGATCTGGCCGGTCGCGAGGATCGCAGTCAGCTCGCGCGCGTTCTGGTTGCCGACAGACGCGGCGGCGGCAACAGCTCGAGCGGCTCGGAACACGCCGGCCGGAACCGCCCGTGGCGTATCGTCATCCGCATCGTCAACCCCAGCAAGGGCGAGATTCTCGCTGGTCCACGCCTGGAACAGCTCAAGCGCGGGCCGGCTGACGTCGCTACGGTCCTTGATCGGGTCCCCTAGAACCCGCGGCAGCTTGCTGAACAACTCCCGGAGGCAATGTCCGGCGATCATCAACCGCGGGTGGCTCAGCTCATGGTGGGATAGCGCCTCGACAGCCTGGAAGTACAGCTCGCCCAGGTCAGGCTGGGTCTGACGCAACAGGCCCAGCAACGCTGTGCGATCGGCAGACCACACAACAGCCATTACTGATGACTCAGCATCAGTTGTCTTGTCGCGGTCGGCGGTCGTCACGCACATAGTCTGCTGCCTCGGGCATGGTGCCGCAGATGATAGGAGAGCGTTGCCCGTTATGTGCGACCAGATCCGCCGCGCGGACCTCGCGCTCAACCACCACTCAACCACGAGCAGCCGCAAAGCCCCGGTTTCAGCCGTACGCCACCGGACCGGGACAAGATCAGCCCCTGACTGCATCCGCGCAGGCCAGGGGCTGTTTCTGCTGGTGGTGGCAGGTGTTGGGTTCGAACCAACGTAGGCTAAGCCGACGGTTTTACAGACCGCTCCCTTTGGCCGCTCGGGCAACCTGCCGTGCGCCGCCCATGCCAGGCGGCACAGTGAAGGATAGCGGACACGCGCGCACCGGCAGCAGCCGGGAACCTGGCCCGCGCCCCGGCGCGGCGCACCCGCCCGCACCCGGCCGCCGAGCAAGGCACCGCACCCAGGCATCGCGCGCCCCGCACGCAGGGGCCGCAAACCCCGCACGGCACCCTCAGAGCCCACAGGACCAACTAGCTACGCGCCGATACGCCGACCCGGCCTGCGCTACCGGCATGCCACGCGGGCCGCCGCCGTCTAACCTGGGACCCGTGGCTTCGGAATCATCGTTCGACATCGTGTCGAAAATCAACCGGCAGGAACTCGATAACGCGCTCAACCAGGCAGCCAAGGAGATCGGCACCCGCTTCGACTTCCGTGGCGTGGGGGCAACCATCGCCTGGTCCGGCGATCATGCCGTCGAGATCAAGGCTAACAGCGAGGAACGCGCCAGCGCGGTGCTCGACGTCTTCAAGGACAAGCTGGTCAGGCGCTCGGTCTCGCTCAAGGTCCTCGATCCCGCCGAGCCCAGGGCCTCCGGCAAGGAGTACCGGCTAGCCGTGGCGCTCAAGGAGGGCATCTCGCAGGACAACGCCCGCAAGATCTCGAAGATCATCAGGGACGAGGGCCCCAAGGGCGTCCGCGCCCAGGTCCAGGGTGACGAGCTGCGCGTCTCCGCCAAGAAAAAAGATGACCTTCAGCAAGTGATCAGTCTTCTCAGGGGCAAGGAATTCGATCTCGCGCTGCAGTTCGTCAATTACCGCTGAAACACGGCCGCTCCGGGCCTCCGACCAGCATCTTTACCGAACGGCACGTCGGACAGGGCACACACAGGGCACATTGCCGAGTACCGAGTCCACGATTACCCGCGCCTGATCGTCGGTGTCAGGCCACTCGCCCGCATACGTGTTGAGCGTGATCATCGGCGTGGAATGGCCCAGGGCGAGCTGCACCCGCTTGACACCCGCGCCGTGGTGGATCAGGAGCGTTGCGAAGTAGTGCCGCAGGCAGTGCAGGCCGATTCCCCTGGGGATTCCCGCCCGACGGGCCGCTGGTGCCCAGAGATGCGCCCAGGTCGCTCGGTAGATCGGCCGTCCGGCGAAGGTGACGAACAGCAGGCGAGCCGTGCGCCGATGATGCTTCCGCTGATCAGAGTCAGTACGATCCCAGATCTCGACCTCGGGCGGCGGGAATAGCTCGATGTGCCGCGCCAGCGCCGCGATCGTAACCGCAGGCATCTCGACTGTGCGAGCTGACCCCCGCGTTTTCGGCGGGCCGAGGTACGGTTCGACGCCGGTAACGCAGACAAGCTGCTGACTGACATCGATCTCGCGTTGCAGGAAATCCACCGACTCCAGTTCAAGGCCAGTGATCTCGGCTCCGCGCAGGCCGCAGCCAGCAGCCAGGTAAACGATCGCGGAGTAGCGTTCCGGCAGTGCCGCAGCCAGTTCATGCACCTGCTCGGCCGCCGGTATGTAGTGATCATGACCCGGGATTCCGGGCAGCTTCACTCCCGCGCACGGCGAGATCCCGATGACCCGGTCAGTGACAGCCGCGCTGAACATCGAGGTCAGGTTTGACCAGACCACCGAGAGAGTGGACGGCGCCAGCACCTGAGAGCGATCCTTTACCCACGCCCGCATGTGGCTCGAGCGAACCTGAGTCATCGGCATCCGCCCGAGGGGCAACGGGTCAACATGCAACCGGAATACGCGGTCCACGCGCTCGGCAGTCGAGTTCCGGTGCAGCAGGTCTCTGCGGTAAAGCGCGGCATACTCACGCACGATCATCTTCCCGGCGGCCAGGTCGAGAGCTGTCCCGGCGTCGAGCGCGGCCTTCATCTTGGCATCAAACGCGGAGGCGTCTCTCTCGGGGTTCTTCCCGTCACGCTTGCTGAAATTCCGCTTCCGCTGCCGCCCGCTCTCATCACGCCATCGCACTTGCCAGCGCCTGGCGCAGCCGTAGTCCGACGACGGTATTCGCCTGACGGAACCATCAGCCT
>DASPXY010000072.1:0-4199 GCA_035637055.1 Gemmataceae bacterium
TTTTCGAGTTGTTTCCACCATGAGGATCGCTTATGTCCAGGACTCACTTCGTTGTCCTTCGCCGCAACTGGCGGCCCGCGGGTGAGACCGGCGGGCCGCCAGTTGCGGAGGACGACGCCCGTGCCCGCGAAGGTGCGGCACGCACCAAGGTGAATCCGTTTCTCTGCGGGGCCACCTGGACGGAGCGCTCGCGCTTTCCTGAGGCGGTCTTCCGCGATTTCCTCCAGGACGCCGGCATCGAGCCGCCGGCCGTTTGTCTTTGGTATGTCCAACCTGAGCGCCCGCCAAAGCAATCCGCCGGCGAACGTTTCACCGATTGGGGCGGCTGGTGGCAGAAACATGGTTCCGAACTGACGGCGACCCAGCAAGTACACGTGTGGGAGGGACTGGATCGGGTGCGCTTCTTCACCACCGCGGAGCAACCGATTCGGGAAGTGGCCTACGCCGTCACCAGGATCGATTGGCAGTACAACGATATGTGGTACTATCCCGATCTGGAAGGTGGCGAGACGATCACCGCCTATCGAACGCGGGAGCGTGCCGAGGCCGAATGCGCCCGCCTGAATGGCGAGGCTCGGGAGCAATGGCGCGAGCGACTCGAACTCGCCGAACCGGGCCGGGAAACGGATCCCGACATTGACCCGGATGATCTTTACCAGTTCGACATGGAGGGGCGGCTATTTCCTGGGCAGGATCCCTTTGGTCCCCCGATTCTGCCGCCGCCGCGACCGCAAGAAGATGCCAACGAGAGTCTGTATCGGGTCGATGAGGTGCCGTTCTATGAGGTGATCGAGTTCGAGTTGGAGGAAGCGAACTGATGGCCCGGTCCCGCACTCGTTCGTCGGTCTACGTGGTCTGCCGGGTGGCCCTGTCGGTGTCCAGGTATGGGGAAGCGCCGATTGTGTGGGCCAACGATGAGAAGCACCCGGTCAAAGGCATTCCCCTGGAGGGCTTCGCCACGAAGCAGGCAGCCACCGCGCTGCAGAAGAAGCTCGAACGGCAAGCCCGCGAATCGACCCCGGTCGGTCCTTATCTCGACAACTTGCTGCCGAACAGGCAGCTCTTGATTGTCAAGGCTGCCACCACGGTCGGCTTGCCTCCGCCCGACCCTTCGGCGGCAGGCCCTCCGGTCGAGCCAGAGCGAAGCCCCTACGGAGGGCTAGCCTATGGGCAGGCTTATTACGACTATACCCACCGCCTGGAAAAGGTCATCGGGGATTGGTGGGCGGCTCAGGCCGTCGATGTCACCCCTGAGCAGAATGCTCAACTCTGGGCCTTCTTGTTCCCGGAGCATCGTTTCTATGATGTCGTGCGGGTTCCTCTGGGAGAGTAAGCGTCTGGAACTTGGTAGGCGAGCGGCGCGGCGTGAGCCCGCCGGTGAAAAGGCGAGCGGCGCGGCGTGAGCCCGCCGGTGAAGCCAAAACCGGCGGGCTCACGCCGCGCCGCTCGCCTTGTTGTTACTGCCTCTCATGGTTGGCGTGAGGACAACGGCGGCGTAGTCTGGACTCCATGAAGGAGACCACCATGAGAACGCGATGGGCCGCCAGACTCCTCCTCGTTGCTTGCTGTCTCTATCTCTTGCCGGCGAGCGCCTTTGCCGCCTCGCGGACACTTCAGGCCGGTCAGATCCTCGGCATCTCGGAGGATCTCGTCCTGAGCGGCGACGATGCGCTGGAGGTCAACGGCACCGCGGAGAAGCCCTGTCGCATCGATGCCAACGGTCAGCAGCTCCGCACGAGCGCCGACTGGAAGGGCCGCATTCGCGTCCGCTACTGCGAATTTCGCAGCCTGGGGACCGCCACGAAGCCCGCCCTCGACGTTACCGGGGCCGGCGACGGACAGCAGATCGTCATCGAGCACTCGGAGTTTCACGCCTGCGGGGCGGTGCATCTGGCCAATCAAGGGACATCGGCGACCGTCTTTCGCCGCAATACCCTGCATGCGAACTCGATGGTCCCGGTGACGAACCTGCCCAGTTCCTCGCCGCCGGGTTTCCGCGCCACCGGCCAGTCGTCGGCTCGCCATCTGTTCCAGGGGAACCGGGTTTATCGCTCGGTGGTCCTTTTCGAGAACACGAGGAACTGGCTGATCGGCGGCGAGCGCGACGAGGACGCCAACATCCTCATCGGCATGCGTGCCTCGCTCAGTCTCCATAGCTGTTCGGACACGCGCATCCGCGGCAACTATATCCACACCGAGATTCCCAGTTATCGCTGGAGTCAGGTCCACGCGCTCGCGGTCGGCCGGACCTGTTCGGGGGTCGTGATCGAGCACAACGTCATTCGTCATGGTCAGTGGGTGGTGCGCGGCGTGACAGGCGAGTTCCGGTATAACCTCGTCCTCGATGCCGACGCACACAACTTCATCGTCGGCCCGTCCGGCCGCGCTCATATCCATCACAACATCTTCGCCCGTTACTGCACTGTCGATCCCAATCTCAACTCGTCGATCGCCGTCATCTACAAGGCGGACGACATTCAGATCTACAACAACACCTTCGACGGCGGCGGCAAGGACATGGCTCGACCGTGGCACGTCCCGGCGATCGAAGTCGGCTCGGAGGCGTTCCTGACGAGCCTGCGCAACAACGTCTTCTACAACCATCCGACGAAGTTCGCCAGCGGCACCGCCATCGTCCGCCCCGGTTTCGCGGAAAAGAAGACGGAGCCTGGCCCCGCCCGGCTCGGCTATGCGGATTACAACCTCTTCTACAATCCCGACGCGGCGGCGCGCGACAACTACGCCCTGAGCGTCAAGGGCAAGACCGAACGAGCGGACGCGGGCTTTGCGCGCAACGATGTGCCGGCCGGTGGGGCGAAGGACGCTCAGGTCGAGCCGAAGTTCCGCGGGCCGATCCCCAAGCGGTTCCCCTTCCGCGACGAGCACATCAAGATCGGCAAGGTGACCGTTGCGCAGATCCTCGCCCACTACCGCGAGGTGTATGCCCCGGGGGCAGGGAGTCCGTTGCTCGGCGCCGGGGATCCTGCCGATGGAGCGGGTTCGTACATCGGGGCGGTGGGTCCGGGAGGCGACGCGGCGGCCGACTACTTCGGACGGCCGCAGGCGGCTCCGATTCGTCGCTGAACCCGGGTGGCGACCGAGGGAATCGTCATGTCCAAGCCGTTTGATGCGACGCTGAAAGACCTGGGCGAAGACAGCCCCGAGGCGTTTGTCGGCGCGTTCGATGGCCCGCCGCAGTTGCCCGTGTCCGCCCTCAATGTGGACTTATCGACAGTAACCACGGCAGCCGATTTGGTCTTCGGTCTGGGCGATCCGTTGCAAGAGGTGCTGCACATCGATTGCCAAGCCGGCCCCAAGGCCGATCTGCCCGCCGACTTGCACGCCTATAACAGTTTGCTGTATCGCCGCTGCCAGGTGCCGGTGCATACGAGCGTGCTGCTGTTGCGTCCCGAAGCGCGCCATCGGAATCTGACCGGCACGCTGACGTACGCGGCTCGTCCGCAGCGCGGCGGTACGACCTTCACCTACGAGGTGATCCCGCTCTGGGAGCGGCCTGTGACTCGGTTCCTGGATGGCCCCTTGGGGATTGCGCCGCTGGCAGTGCTGGCGCAGTTGCCGCAGAGCATTCCGCTGGAGCAGGCCTGGCCGGCGTGATTCAACGGTTGTGCGAACGCTTGCAGCGAGAGGCGCCGCGGGAAAAGTTTGGTAAACTACTGACGTCGGCTTACGTATTGACCGGATTGCGGGTTCCACGGGAACGAGCCTGGACCTTGTTTCGAGGAGTACAGGGCATGCACGAATCCGATACCTATCTCGCCATTCTCGATGAGGGAGCCATCAAAGAGGCGCGCAAACTGGTGTTGCGGATAGGCCAGAAGAAGTTTGGTCCTCCCCCGGACGCGGTGGTGACGATGGTGCAGGGCATCGAGGAACTGGAGCGCTTGGAGCGCCTTCAAGAGCGGATCCTGGACGTGTCCAGCTGGCAGGAACTGCTGCAGTTGCCTTGACCCATGTTATCCGGACGGCGTACACGGTCTGCCGAGGGAACCGGGCAAGGCCCTGCCGACAGGGCGCTGCGTCCGTAGAATCCATCTGGAAAGCGACTCTCCCCGCCACCAACCGCCTACCATCCCGAACCCGCCTCGCGAAAGGCCCTCCGAAATGTCTCACATGCTCCACTGCTGCCTGCTCGTCCTGCTCTTGCCTGTGTCCGCCGCCGCCGAGGAGTGGCCTGCCTG
>DASPXY010000073.1:0-4323 GCA_035637055.1 Gemmataceae bacterium
ATATTCCCAAACCGGACGGCAAGCAGAGACCGCTGGGGATTGCAACGCTCAAGGACCGTGTCGTGCAGATGGCGGCAGTGCTGGTCTTGCAGCCCATCTTCGAGGCCGATCTGCAGCCGGAGCAATACGCGTACCGACCCAGGCGCAGCGCATCGGAGGCGGTTCGCCAAGTCCATGCACTGCTGAGCACCGGCCATACGGAGGTGGTCGATGCAGATTTATCGGGTTACTTCGACTCGATCCCGCACGGCGAACTCCTGAAATCGGTCTCCCGACGCAGCAGCGATCGGCACGTACTCAAGCTGATCAAGAGGTGGCTGGAAGCGCCGGTGGAAGAGATCGACGAATGCGGACATCACCAGCGAACGACCCGAAACCAGGACGAGCACCGGGGCTGCCCGCAAGGGGCACCGGTCTCGCCCCTGCTCTCCAACCTCTACATGCGTCGGTTCATCCTGGGCTGGAAGACGTTGGGTCACCAGCAGCGTCTTGGCGCTCACATCGTCAATTATGCCGATGATTTCGTGATCTGCTGCCGTGGCACGGCCGAGGAGGCCATGCGCGTCATGCGTGCCATGATGCATCGACTGAAGCTGACGGTGAACGAAACCAAGACGAAACTCTGCCATGTGCCAGACGAGTCGTTCGACTTCCTGGGCTACACCATCGGCCGCTGTTACGCACCGAAGACGGGACGTGCTTTTCTTGGCACACGACCGTCCCGGAAGCAGGTCCATCGGCTCTGCCGGGAGATCAGCGCGATGACCAGCGGTTCGTGGTCCAAGGAGGTAGCGGAGCAGGTGGCCGCCCTCAACCGCAAGTTGCAGGGCTGGTCCAACTACTTCTGCCTTGGCCAGGTGAGTGCCGCCTACGGCGCGGTGGATTACCACGTCGTGCGGCGGCTCCGTCAATGGTTATGCAAGAAGCACAAGGTGCGAGGGGCCGGGCTGTCACGGTTCTCGGCCGAACACCTCTACCTTGAACTAATCCTTTGCAAAGATAGCTTGGCATACGGTTCAGTGAGACTCCCTCTGGTTGTATCCGGTTCAGACGAGGCCCAAGTGAGCCATCACGCGTTCCCTCGTCCAATACGGGTTGGTGCCGCGTTCCATGGCCCACGTCAGCGTCTTGCGGAGCGTCTCGCGCAACATCGCCCGACAGGCTTCGCCGATGGTCGTCAGCTTCTGGAGCGCCCATTCATACGCATGGCCCTGCCGCAGCTGCCGCATCAGGAGGCTGTACGCCAGCATGACGAGGTGCATGTGCCGGGTCTGGCCCTCGCCGTCGCGCAGCTGACAGTCGCCCATGCCTAACTGCTGCTTGCCATCCCGATGAAACGTCTCCGTGCCTGTCCACCGCTGCCGGTACGCCCGCACAACCCGACTGACCTCCCAGCACACGCGGTTCGTCACCAGCATGATCCGCGGCGACGGCGCGTCTTGCTGCTGCCACAGGACGACGATGCGCACCTTATGATTCACATCCGGGATGCGCACCGTGCACGTGAAGTACCACTGCCGCTTGTCCCCCTCCCGCAGTTCTTTGCGCGCGCTCGGGGCAATCTGTGCGGCCAATTCCGAAGCCTTGACGATCCGCCCCTTGTACTCCAACTTGCGGTTGAACTTGAGCGAGCCCACGTAGCCGCGCGACTGCCCGTCGGCTAACCGCTTGTCGTGGATGTGGTTAAGGACCGGCGCGTTGGTGAAGTAGCTGTCGAACGCGAACGTGCCGGGAATAGCCTGGGCGCACACCCAGTCGATCAACTCCTGGCACAACGTCGTGTGGTCCTTGAACGGGACCTTGAGCGTCTCGCACAGCGCCGCTTTCTGGAACCGGTGGAAGTCGAGCGGGTAGTGCTTGCCGGACGTGCAGACGTAGTTGACGATCAGGTAGTCGTGCGCGATCTTGTACCGGTCTTCGGCGTGGTCCCAGAACCACCCGGCGTCGTCGATCAACACGCCGGTATGGTCAATGAGCGTGTTGTCGATCGGGAGGCCTTGATCATTGATTTGAACAGGCTCGGTCGCCCCCGGAACCCGCCTTCGCCGGTTCGCGGCTTGGTTTGGCCGGCCGCGGTGGGTCGGGGAACCGCTCCAACAACCAGTCGAAGAGCGTCGCCGGTCTCTGCTCAAAGAACCGTTCCGCCGCGGTACTGCCGTCCGGCCGCTTGAGGAAGTAGTTGTGCAGCACCGTCAACGCCTTCAGCCGCCCGGGGTGCAGCGCGTGGCAGCCGTGGTGGTACAACGACAACTGCCCATTCCTCCCTTCCACGCACGAACTCGAGCGCACAAACCGACTCACGCCCGCGCGGCAGACCTTCTCCACCACCCGCCTCAGGTCCTCCCCCAGGCGGCTCAACGCACTCCCGGCCGACCACGCCCGCGTCAGGCAATCCTTCGCCAACCGACGCAGCCGCTGCCTGTCCGCGGCCGTCCGGCCCCGCTCCGCCGCCGCGGCCCAGTACAGCCCCGGCAGCAACTGCTCGTACACCGCGCGCTCCTGGTCCTCGGGCAACGCCAATGACTCGACCAGCAGACGCACGCTGTGCCAGAACCAGGCCACCGTCGCCACCAGCCGCGGCAGCACGCGCCGGGCTTTGGCGATCTTCTCCCGACACGGGTCGGACAACTCAGCTGCCGCGGCCAGGCGGTGGATCGTCGCGAAGTGCCCCTCTTGTGGAGGTCAGCCTGGACGTGCATCAGGTCGGGGCTGTGATGCACGCCCAGGCCGTCTTTGGCGTGCGCCTGCAGGCCCTTGGCCAGGTCACTGGTTACTTGCACGACTGTGACCGGCAAGCCCTGCAGCGCGGCCTGGACGGCGGCGTTCCAGGTCGCGGCGTCGCGCTGGGGTTGGTAGGTCTCCAGCACGAGGAAGTTGGACACCGGCTCGATGGCGACCAGGCAGGGCTGCGCGCCGTGGAAATTCGCGTCTTCGCAGAGCGTAATGGCCTTGGCGGGCAGGTTCGGGGCCAAGCGCTGGCGTTGCTCCTGGTCGTACTGGGCGAGCAGGTCCTGCAGGAGCGTGGCCAGCCGTTGGTGGGTGCCGTAGGAGGCGGCCACGAAGGGGGCCAGTTGGGCGAGTTCGAGGAACCGACACAGGGGCCGCAGCCCGGCGGTGCCGTTCTGCTGGAAGACGAGGTGAACGGCGAGCAACAGGCGCTTGAGGAAGGCGAGACCTTCGGGGGAGTCGAAGAAGGCGACGAGGGCGGCGGGAGCGGCGGTACGCCGTTGACGCTGCCGCCAGTAGCGGAGGGTGGTGTGGGGGATGCCGGCCGCGCGGGCGGCGTGGCGCCCCACGGGGGGACCCGCCCGGGCATCCTGGGCGTCGGCGAGGTGGCGTGCGGTCTCGGCGCGGGCGTAACGAAACGGCGCTTCCGCAGGGGGCGCGGGCGGGTTACAGTGGCTGGCAGACATGGCTCGTGTCTCCGCCTGGGGTGTAGCCAAAGCCACGGTAGGGGAGCGAGCCGTGTTTGTTCAGGGGAGAAGCGGGCCAGGGCTGGCATGCCGTGGACAAGAGATCAGATTCGGGACTCGGTCAGGAGATATTGTTCAAATCCGTGATCAAGGCCGATCGGGATGACGCCCTGCGCACTGTAGCGGGTCGATGGGTCCTGCTGCAGCAAGGCGAGGCGCCGTCTGTTCAGTTGGGCGACATCCCAGTCCGCGTCCGTGAGGAAGCGGTTGAGGCACGACTGGTCGGTCGTCCGGGCGAACTCGCGGTTGATCCCGCACACCGTCTTGCGCGCGGCGACGAACAGGCCGGTCAGGTATTCGGCGAAGTGGCGGCGCTGCGGTTCGTTCGGCAGCAGGTCGCCGAACTCCTGGAGCGCTTCTTGGACGACCGTGGGGAAGTCGATGATGCCGGCCATGGCTGCCTCCCAGGGCATGGGCTGTCACCCGGATAGTGTACAAAAGCCGAGCGAGTCGGCAGCGCCAAGCTATCTTTGCAAAGGATTAGCTTGAACTTGGTCTTGTCCGACTGCGTTGGACAAAGCGTAACTTCTCGTGAGCGAACGCATGAGTCCTTGTCCGAAAGCCGGATGCGGGCAATCCGCACGTCCGGTTTGATGAGCGGGATGTGGAAACGGAGCATGGTGGGGCTGGTGAGGCACCCGCAGACGAAAGGGCGGGTCACGGCTAGGCTCCACCTAAACCACCGCGCCACATCCCGACTCTACCATCGACATGCGTAGGCAAGCCGACGGCCGTTGCGCGCTTCGGTCCGCCCCACCGAATGCAATCTGGCTCGCGAGGTCGCACGCTCCGGTCACATCGACTGCCTCACCCGGGAATCATCCAGACTGAGACAGGCCGTGTTTACAGT
>DASPXY010000074.1:0-3786 GCA_035637055.1 Gemmataceae bacterium
CTCCCCTGCAAGGAGAGGGGGAGAAGAAGAGACGTGTCTGGCTTGCTCCCCCTCTCCGTTGCGGGGAGGGGGTTGGGGGAGGGGTTTCGTCCGGTAGTTCCAAAGAGGGCCGCGCCCGACAACCTTGATAGGTGCCTTCCGATCTGGATCGCCTGTGGTTCCCTGCACCCCTGAGCAGCCCGCACTCCCGACACATTTCCTCGGGAGCTGCGGGCTGCTGGGTTTTTCAGGGCGTGCGCCGCAAGGCGCGGCCAGGCCGCGCTCCCGTGTGTTTACCCTGATCCAGCACAATTTCCCCATTCACGATCACAAATTCGATGCCCACACTGTACTGGAACGGGCTCGTATAGGTCGCCCGGTCGAGGACGCGCTCCGGATCGAAGAGGGTCACGTCGGCATAATTTCCCGGCCGGAGTAGCCCGCGATCCTGCAGCCCCAACTTGACGGCGTTCTGCGAGGTCATCTTGCGCACCGCGTCCTCGAGGCGGAGCAGGCCGCGCTCGCGGACATAAACCCCTAAAACGCGCGGAAAAGTCCCGAAACTGCGCGGGTGCGGGTGACCGCGGCGAAGCGCTCCTTCCGTGGCGTAGGCCAGGCCGTCGGAGCCGATCGAGCACCACGGCTGCACGAGGGCCAAATTCATGTCCTTCTCGGTGTGGTGGTCGTACACCGTGGACACCGACCCGCCCTCCTCGATGAGCAGATCGAAGAACTCGTCGAGCGGATCGGGCGGCGGCTTCTTGCCCTTCATGCGCGCGGCGAGGATGCGATCCATCGTCAGGCCCTGGTAGCTGTTGTTGGCGCTGATCAGCATGCGCCCCCAGTCGCCCCCAACCGCGGTATAGTGGTTGTACCAGCTGGAAATGCCCTCGCGAATGTCTTTTTTGAGGCGTACTCGCTCCTTCGGGTCTTTGAGGCGGGCGAGCATTTGCGCCTTGCCGCCCTCGTGCGCCCACGGCGGCAGGATACTGGAGAGGTTGTTGTTGCCGCGTGTGTAGGGATAAATGTTCGCCTGGATGTTGACGCCGTCCTTGCGCGCGCCATCCACCAACTTGATCACCTCGTTCATGCGACCCCAGTACTTCTGATCGGCGATCTTGATATGCAGAATCTCGACGCGAACGCCGGCGCGGCGGCCGACCTCGATGACCTCGCGGATGGCGTCGAAAACGCCCGTCCCCTCGTTGCGGATGTGCGCGACGAAGATACCGCCGTAGCGGGCAACGACCTTGCACAGCTCGACCAGATCATCGGTGGTCGCCAGCGAATCCGGCGGCATCGCCAGGGCACACGATAGCCCCATCGCGCCCTGCTTCAGCGCCTCCTCAAGCAGACCCTTCATCTCGTCCAATTGCGCCGGCGTCGGCCGTGCGTGCGACGTGCCCATGACGGATCGCCAAAGGTTCCCAAGGCCGACAAACGAGGTGACGTTGGTGGATACGCCGGAGCGCTCTACGAGATCGAAATACTCGCCGAGCGTGGCCCAGCGCGTCGATTCGCCCTTGACCATCGCCTTGACCGGCGGCAGTTTGCCCTTGTACGGGCCGGGCGAGGAGCTTTCGCCGAGGACTTCGGTCGTCACGCCCTGGCGGATCTTGCTCTGGGCGTTGCCGTCTTCCAGAAGGAGGAAATCGGAGTGCGAGTGCATGTCGATAAAGCCGGGGGCCACGACGAGGCCGCGCGCGTCGATCTCACGCCGGGCCGGTCCTGCCGGGACGCGCCCCACGGCAGCGATTTTGTCGCCGCGGATAGCGAGGTCGCCGTGATACCACGGGTTGCCCGTGCCATCGACGATCTTGCCGTTGCGAATCACCAGGTCGTAGCGTTCGCCCTTCCCCGGTGGCCCCGCCGAGAGTGACAGAGTGCTGACGACCAGGGCAATGAGGAGGGCAGACCCACAGGCGCGGCTCATCTCAGCTTCCTCCCGAACAAGGAGTGCCTTGGCGTGCGGGGATCCCTCGCCCCACTCCAAAGTCAAAGTCCTATCATGAGTGCATGGTCTGCCGGAAACCCCTCCCCCCAACCCCCTCCCCTGCAAGGAGAGGGGGAGAAGAAAAGATGCTGTTCTGCTTGCTCCCCCTCTCCCTTTGGGGGAGGGGGGTGGGGGGAGGGGTTTCCGGCAGACCATGAGTGCATTGAAGCGGTTCCGGGGCGTGACGCCAAGGTCTTTGGCGAGGCGGTCGTATGAGCACAGAAACTGAAGTTCCCCTCCTGTGTGGCGGCCACTGGGAACGAAGCGCCAGCGAGCGCTGGGGCGACGTCTACAATCCGTCCACGGGAGAGCGGATCGCTCGCGTGCCGCTGTGCGGGGCGGCGGAAGTGGACCGCGTCGTCAAGGCCGCGGCGGAGGCGCTGCCGGCGTGGGCGGATCGGCCGGTCGTCGAGCGGGCGCGGGTGATGTTTCGCTTCCGCGAACTGCTCGTCAAGCACGCCGACGAACTGGCCGCACTCGTCACACGGGAACACGGCAAGACCCGGTCCGAAGCGCGAGCCTCGGTCGAGCGCGGCATCGAGATGGTGGAGTTCGCCTGCGGCATTCCCAGCCTCATGATGGGGCAATCGCTGCAGAACATCGCCACGAATGTCGATTGCGAAACGATCCGGCATCCGGTCGGCGTCTGCGTTGGTATCACGCCGTTCAACTTCCCGGTGATGGTGCCGCTGTGGATGTTCCCCGTCGCCCTCACCTGCGGCAACACTTTTATCCTCAAGCCATCGGAAAAGGTGCCATTGTCGGCGGTGCGGCTGGGGGAGTTGCTGCTCGAAGCGGGAACGCCGCCGGGCGTCTTCAACATCGTGCATGGCGATCGCGAGTGCGTTGATACGCTCCTTTCGCACCCGCAAATAGCGGCCATCTCGTTTGTCGGCTCAACGGCGGTGGCCCGGCACATCTACGAGACGGGGACGCGCCACGGCAAGCGCGTGCAGGCCGCTGGCGGGGCGAAGAATCACCTGATCATCATGCCCGACGCGGATCTCGATCAGGCGGTGGGCGCCATCACGACGGCGGCGTTCGGCTGCGCCGGCGAGCGCTGCATGGCCGGCAGCGTGGCGGTGCCCATCGGCGGCATCGGCGAGCCGTTGGTGAAGCGGCTCTGTCAAACCGCTGCCGCTCTGAAGGTGGGGCCGACCGACACCGGCGCGAGCGTGGACATGGGGCCGGTCATCACGCGGCAGCATCGCGACCGCGTCGCCGGCTATCTCGACGTGGCGGCCAGCGAGGGAGCGGCAGTTGCCCTGGATGGACGGCGGACGCGCTTCGACGGCGACGGTTTCCTGATCGGGCCGAGCGTGGTCGATCAGGTCCGTCCCGGATCGCGATTGGCGACGGATGAAATTTTCGGCCCGCTCCTGTCGGTGGTGCGCGTCGGCGGACTGGAGGAAGCGCTGGCACTGGGGCGGCAGTGTGCGTATGGCAATGGGGCGTCGATTTTCACGCGCGACGGTTGGGCCGCGCGCGAGTTCAAGCAGCGTTTCAACGCGGGTATGATCGGCATTAACGTCGGCGTGCCGGCGCCGATGGCGTGGTTCCCGTTCACCGGCTGGAATCAGTCGTTTTTCGGCGACCTGCACATTCAGGGAGTTGAGGGAGTGCATTTCTACACACGTCAGAAGATGACGATGACGCGCTGGTTCGCGTCGCCGCGAGAGTCGCCGCATGATCCGATCTGGAAAAAGTGAACGCGCTGGCGAACAGGAGGCGTAAGCCCCTTGTTAACTCGGCGCAACCGGGGGTGTATTACTTCAGTCCTCCTGACTCAACTCCGCGTACCAGCGCTCGAGATC
>DASPXY010000075.1:0-7754 GCA_035637055.1 Gemmataceae bacterium
CGCCTTCGCGCGACGGCGAGCGGCAGAAACAAATCTCCCCTCTCCCCTGGCGGGAGAGGGGAGAATATCACCTGCCTGTCGCCTTACGCCCTCGCGGGCTTGGGATCCTTCACGACCAACGAGTACAGGCACGGCACCACGAACAGCGTGGTGACAAGACCTGCCAGCAGGCCGCCGATCACCGCCCGCCCCAGCGGAGCATTAGCCTCGCTGCCACGGGCCAGACCCAGGGCCATCGGCACCAGCGCGAACAACGCCGCCAGCGCCGTCATCACCACCGGCCGCACCCGCACCGCCGCCGCCTTGAGGATCGCGTCGGTCGGACTGAGGCCCTCGCGCCGCCGCAGGTTCTGCGCAAAGTCGACCATCAGCACCGTGTTGGACACCACGATGCCCACCATGAAGATCACCCCCAGCAGCGACTGCACGTTGATCGCCGTCCCCGTCACGAACAGCATCCCGATCACGCCGACGAGCCCGACCGGCACCGCCGACAGGATCACCAGCGGCGTCACCCACGACATGAACAGGGCGACCATCAGGAAGTACACCAACAGGGTCGCCACGACAAGGCCCACCCCCAGGTTGCGGAACGTGTCCTGCATGCGCGCGTACTCCCCGCTCAGGACGATCCTGCTCCCCGTCAGGGGTGTCCGGTTGCCGGCAGACGGGTCGTAGGGTATCCAGGAGCCACGGCCCTTGGGGATCCCGAATTTGTCGATGACGGCGGCGACGTCGTCGGCGACGTGGCCGAGGTCGCGCCCATGCACGCCCATCGTCAGGTCGATGGTTGGCTGCAGGGTCGTGTGGGTAATCTCGGCGGGGACGTTGGTGCGGGGCAACTCACCGTCGACAATGACGTTGCGCAGCGGAATGGACTTCTTCTGCGCCGTGCTGGTGATCGGCACGTCCAGCAACGTGTTGATCGACTCGATCTCCTCCTCCGGGTACTGCACGCCGACGAAGTACTGGTTGTGGCTGACCGGGTCGATCCAGAAGTTCCGCTTGTTGAACTGGATGCTGGAACTGAGGGCCGCCACGAGGTTCTTCATCACGTCCACCTGCGTCAGGCCGAGGTCCGCCGCCTTGGCCTGGTCCACATTGACGACGTATTGTGGGTAGTTGAGGCGCTGCAGGATGCGGCAGTCCACGACGCCGTCGACGTGCTTCACCTCTTCCCGGATGGCCTCGGCCACTTTGTGGGCCTCCTTCAGTTCCTTGCCGGTGATGCGGATGTTGATGGGCGTCGATTTGCCCTCGTTCATGGCACCGCGGATCATGCCGCCGGCGTCGAAGGCGAATTCCAGGTCGCCGAAGGCCGCCGACGCCGCGAACCCCTGGCGCAGGAGATGGACGCACTCCTGGGCGGACCGGTCGCGTTCTTCCTTGAGTTGGACCTTGACGACCGCGTCCATCGGCCCGGAGTTGGGCGTGTAAGCCGCCGACCAGTCCGCGACGACGCCGATTTCACTGATGAGCAACTCCAGGTCGGCGCCGACTCGCGACCGCACGAACTGCTCGACCTGGGCGACCCGTCGTTCGGTTTCTTCGATGCGCGTGCCGGGGCGAGCCCGCACGTAGATCTCGAACGCCCCGGCGTCCACCTCCGGGAAGAACTCACGGCGCAACTGTGTGCCGAGGCCAACTACCACCACAACGAGCAGGCCGGCGGCGCCCAGCACGGTCAGCAGCCGCCGCTGCATGACCCGCTGCAGCAGGGCGACGTAGCCGGCGATGGCGCCATTGAGCGTCGTCTCCCAGCGGGCGAAGGCACGGCCGAGCAGGCCGCGCGACTCGCCGAGTTCGTGCGGGTTGCGGTGCCCATAATCCTTGCCGTGATGGATCTCCGGCTGCGGGCCGTGGCCGCGCAGCCAGAGCATGCACAAGGCGGGGACGAACGACATCGCCATCACGAAGGCCGCCATCATGGCGAAGCCCACGGCCAGGGCCATCGGGCGGAACAGGAACGCGCCCAGGCCGGGCATCAGCGCCAGCGGGGCGAGCACCAACAGGGTACACAGGCTGGCCACCAGAGCCGGCAGGGCGACCTCGCTGGCGCCGACAAAGGCCGCCTCGCACGGCTTGACGCCCAGGCCCAAGTGCCGGTGCGTGTTCTCCAGGCAGATGATGGCGATGTCCACGAGCGGGCCGATGGCCAGGGCGAGGCCCGCCAGCGTCATCACATTGATGGTGTTCCCGGTGGCGTTCAGCAAGATCAGGGCCGTCACCACCGCGATGGGGATGGTCAGCACAGCGATCAGCGTCATGCGCCACTCGCCCAGGAAGAGCAGGATGACCAGTGAGCACAGCACGGCCCCCAGGATGCCCTCCTCCGCCAGGCTGTGAATGGATTGGCGCACGTAGACCGACTGGTCCATGACCACCTTGAGGTCGATGTCGCCGCGGACCAACTTGGCCTTCATCTCCGGCACGCTCGCGCGCAGGCCGTCAACGACATTGAGCGTGCTGGTGCCCATCTGACGGTAGACCGGGATGTAGACCTGGCGGCGACCGTTGACCCGCACCACGTTGGTCTGGATCATGCTCGCGTCCTTGGGCGTCGCCACATCGCGCAGGAACACCGTCCGGCCCCTGTCCGTCTTGACCGGGATCTCGCCCATGCGCTCGATCAACTTGTACATCGAGTTCGAGTCGAGGGCGTAGTCGGTATTGCCGAAGCGCGCCGCCCCGGTCGGCAGGAAGATGTTGTACTGGTCGATGGCGTTCATCAGGTCGAGGGGAGACAGGTTGCGGGCCTGCATCTGCTCGCGTTTCATGTAGGCCAGCACCGCCCGCAACTTGCCGCCGTAGACGACCGGGGCGACGGCCCCGGGCACGGCCATGATCATGTTGCGGACCTCGTAGCGCCCGGTGTCGTAAAGGATGGACTCCGAATGCGTCTGGCTGTCCAGGGCCACCAGGCACACCGGCGTGGTGCCGGTCGGGTCGAACGGCAGGATCACCGGCGGCAGCGTGCCGGGCGGGAGGTTGGGGATGGCGGCGGAGGCCAGCGAATTGACCTGAGTGAGAGCGCCATTAGGGTCGATGTCGTCGCGATAATAGTTGCGGACGATGCTGCAACCGATGATCGAGCGCGACTCCTGGCGGGCGGTGCCGGCGGCCTGGCCCGTCCAGCGCTCCATGCGGTTGGTGATGTCCTTTTCGACGTTGTCCGCGGGCATGCCCCCGTAGAAGGTGAGCACCTGCACGGCCGGGCTCTTGAAGGCCGGGAGGATATCGACCGGGATCGACCCGAGTGCCAGAGCGCCGACCACGAGGACGGTCAACACCATGACGATGACGGCGTAGTGGTTGCCGAGCGAAAAGCGGATCAGCGCATTCATAGAGGATCGAGGATAGAGGATCGAGGGTCGTGAACCGTGAACCGTGAAGAGAGGGCAACTCCCTGGTTTCGCGGTTCACGGTTCACGATTCTCAGTGACCGGCCCGGCCCTGGTTGCGGCCAGCGGAGTTCTCGAAGGTCACCGCTGCGCCGTCGGGCAGGTTGGCGGGGGGATGGTGGATGACCTGGTCGTCGCCCTTCAGGCCCTGCACAACGCCGACCTGCAGGCCGTCATCGGCTCCGAGTTCCACGGGAGTCAGGCGAGCCCGGCCGTTGCGGACGACGTAGACGGCGCCCTTGCCGAACTCGGCCTTGCCGACCAGACACGATGACGGCACCGACAACAACTCGGCAGACCTCTCCAGCAGGATCGTCACCCGGCCATACATGCCCTGGCGAATCTTCCCGGTCGGGTTGGGCAGGTCGATCTCGACGCGCATCAGGCGCGTCTGCGGATCTTCGGAGCCGGCGATGCGGGAGATCTTGGCGGCGAACTTCTTGCCCGGCAGGGCGTCGATCTCCACAACCGCCGCATCGCCTGGGTCCGCGTAGGGGACATCGCGGTCAGGGATCTGCACGATCACGCGCATCCGGTCCGTGCGTTCCACGGTCAACAGGGGACCCTGGGCGCTGCTGCCGGTGGCGGAGCGGACGAAGTCGCCGAGAAACAGGCTGCGCTGCGTGATGATGCCGTCGTAGGGCGACGTGATCGTGGCGAAGCGCACCAGAACCTGCGCCCGCTCGACATCGGCCCTGGCGATCTCGACCTGGGCCTCGGCCTCGAGGATGTCGGCCCGGGCCTGCTCGATCTTGGCGTCGGTTGCGGCCACCTGGGCGTTCGCGGTGGCGACGGACGCATGCGCCGAGCGCACCGATTCCATCGCGGCTTCAAAGCGTTCCTGCGTCTCGTCGACCAGGCGCTCGTCGATGCTCTTGAGGGCGAACAGATCCTGCATGCGGCTGAGTTGCTTTTCGCGGAAACGCTTCCATGCTTCCGCACTCTTGGCGTTGGCCTGGGCCTGGGTCACCGCCGCCAGGGCCGCGTCGCGATCCGCCTTCGCACTGGCGACCCGGGCGTTCATCTGGTGGACGCGAGCAGTGGCCTGCTTCACGACCGCCTCGTTGCGCTGCACCTGTTTCTCCAGTTCCGGCACGTCGATGGTCGCCACCACCTGGCCGCGCTTCACCCGATCCCCAATGTCCACGGTCTGCGTCTTCAGGTAGCCCGAAACCTCCGCGAACAGTTGGGCCGACTCGTAGGACTGCACCGTACCCGTCTGCACCGTGCTGCGGTCCATGCCCCCCTTTTTGGGGCGAACCACTTCGACGCGCACCTCCGAGCCGCGCGGCGGGGCCGTTTCCGTTTCCGTGCCCGGTTCCTGGGCATGGGCTTCTGCTGGCGAGACGCGCGTCAGGTAGTACCCGCCCGCGACCACGATCCCACCCGCGATCAAGCCGCACACAATCCACCATTCCCGCTCAAGGCCCCGTCGGGTCATCGTCACGTCTCACCTCTTGGAAGAATAAGGAGAGGAGTCCGCTTCCATCCTCGTTGTCGCGGGAGGCCGCAGGAAGGCGCCGTAGAGGGCCCCCAGGAATCCCAGACCAAAGCAACCGAGGACGGCGCCATCTAGCCCCAGGCCAACATCGCCGAGGAAGGCTCCGTAAGCGACCCCCAGAAGACATCCCAGGAAAATCCCTAGAAAGCTACCAAGGATTCCCCCTCCAACAGCTGGCGCCATTGCCTGACGAATTCTAGCGGCCATGATAGCCTCACGCGACCCCAACGGAAATGGTAAGCGGACCAGCCGTTCCCCAGACCCGTCGGTTAGTTCTCTGTTGCGCGTCTTGTCCGGTGGTTGATGGTGAGGAAAAGCAAGTACCGTACCGCTGCCTGATTGGGCGGAAGAATGAGACGCAAGTCACTGATTTGCAAGATCTTGAGATAACAGTCTTGGAACAGGAAGCGTGGGCCAACAGCCTGTGGGGAAGGGGAGCGGGGCGCGGTTTCGTTCGGCGCGGTGGAAAAACGTCCGCGCGAAATTTGTCCGGGGATGCTTTCACCGCCGATCAGAGAAATCCGTATCTTCCCGGGCGCTGGTCGGGGTTGTCCGGTCCGGCAGGGCGCTCGCCTGGGCGTGGTGAAACAGGGGCAAGTCGCGGCGAAGAAAACGAAACCGCGCGCTTTTGTCCTTGCATTGAGGGCGGTCGGCGCGTTCTGATGATGACAGCACGACCGATGCCTATCGATCCTTGAGACCTGGCGGCCGCGCGCACCAACTCAGCGCGGGAGCCTGCCCGTGCAAGCGCATTTGTTCCTCGATCCAGCATTCCCCGGAAAGGAGATCGCCATGCGTTCCGTGCGAGTGCCGTTGATCGTCCTCGCCTGCGCCTGTCTGCTGGTTCCCCACTCTCCGCTCTGGTCCCAGTCCGGGCAAGCGGATCTCCAGCGGGTTCTTCGGGATATCAAATGTCTTGATGGCTTTGTAGGTTTCGAGGATGCCAGCCAGGCAACTCCCCGAGTGGTGTACCTGTTTGGCCCGGAAATCAATGATGCCGTGGTCGGCGACCTGAAGATCTTGACCCAACTCCACGACTTGAAGGTGGAGAATACCAGGGTCACCGACAGGGGGCTGGGGTTCCTGAAGGGGATGCTCGAACTCCGCGCAGTCAGTTTCAGCCGAAACGCGCTTGGCGACGCCAGCCTGATCCATGTCGGCGCGTTGAGCCGCCTGGAAAAGCTGGATCTGGCGGAAACGAAAATTGGCGACGCAGGTCTGGCCCACCTCCGGGGCCTGACCCGGCTGCGCAACCTCGAAGCGAGCGGAACTCAGGTCAGCAACGCGGGCCTCGCGGAGCTGGCGAAATCCTTGCCGGAACTCAAGGAACTTGGCCTGAATGCCACGAAAATTAGCGGCCAGGGACTGGCTCAGGTCAAGCGCTTGACCCGGCTCGAACGGCTGTCCCTCGCCAACACCCCGATCACCGACCGGGGCCTGGCTCACTTGCGCACCCTGACTTCTCTCCGTGAACTCACGTTGGCCGGCACGAAGATCAGTGATGCCGGCCTGGCCCATTTGCAGGGGCTCACGAACCTGCAGCGTCTGGACCTTTCCAACACGCCCATCACGGGCGCCGGCCTGGCCCACCTCGCCGGTCTGGCTCGGTTACAAACCTTGAACCTGTCCGATACACAGGTCAATGATGCCAACCTGGCCGATCTCAAGGGGTTGACCGGCCTGCGTCAGCTGGTCGTCGAAGGTGCCCGTGTTACCCCGACGGGGGCGAAAACCCTGCAACAGGTGTTGCCCAAACTCAGGATTGTGCGCTAAATAGGAGCACGCAGAAGGGAAAACGAGCGGCGGGGTTTATCCCCGCCGACCAGACGGCGGGGATAAACCCCGCCGCTCGTCCGTCTGTGTCTTTCCAAAAGTCGAACGCAGGAGGCCGCCCCTGACCAGCCGGCTTACGCCGGCCGTTCGCCAGGTTGGTCCGCTGGCTCATCATTTCTTGCTTTTCAGGGAATCGGGCACCGGCGTCGTCACCCGGCCAGTGGCCGCCCACTCCACGCCGCGCACCAGCAGCGCCTTGAAGCCGTCGCTGCTCTGCATCGCCTCGACGTCGTGTCCCAGCGCATTGTGGTAGACGCGGCCCTTGCCGTAGCTCGCCACCCACACCATCGGCTCGTGCTTGCCGGTGTTCTTGGGATCCTTGGCGGCGTCGCTGTACGCGGTCACCAGCACTTCGCTGCCGGGGAGTATCAGCGAGTTCTGATACAACTCATCGCGGCCGTGCTTGAACTCCGTCATCCCTGCCGTGATCGGGTGTTGCTTGCGAACGGTCACGACGAACTCGTGCATCTTGCCGTGGAAGCCCTGCTTCCGCCACCCACCGGCGATGACCTTCTCGAATTCCTTCTCGAACTCCGAGCCGCCGGTGAACGCCGACGAGGCGTGGTGGTAGACAACCAGCCCCTTGCCGCCCTTGACCGCGTCGGTGAACGCCTGCTTGTTCGCATCGCTCCAGACGCTGGCGGCGTTTTCCTTGGCCCCCTTGGGCGTGTTGCGGTAATTCAGCAGCAGCACATCGTAGCGGGCGAGGGTGTCGGCAGTCAGTTCCTTGCCGGGCGACTCGGTGACGTCCACCTGATGGCCTGCCTTCTGCAGCAGTTCCTTGAGGAACGGCGTGGTCTGGCGCCAATTGTGGCCGTGGTCCCCAGTGATGATCAGCACCTTGATCGCCTTCTCTCCGACGGCCTGACTCGCGCCGGCCGTCAGGAGCAGCGCGGCCAGCGTACCCATCAGCAGTCCTCGCATGGCAGTCCCTCCGGTTCGGGTGACAAGGTGACAAGGTGACAAGGTGAGGGAAGTGAGTGTCGTTGGTTTCGTTCACCTTGTCACCTTGTCACCTT
>DASPXY010000076.1:0-4611 GCA_035637055.1 Gemmataceae bacterium
CGATCGTTTGCACCCTGACGCCGGCTGTACTCGAAGAACTGGAGGCCCTCCAACTCCGCGGCCGTGTCGCCTCCCTTCGCCGAGCTGGTCCGCGCCACAACAGCCCGCTCGAGGTGGAGGTGCTGGAAAAGGCCATCGAGGGTTTCGACATTCTCCCGGCGGCATTCGACGTGCGGCCCTACTTGCTGCGCCTCTGGGGCCTGCGTCCGCCCGCCGGCAAGCGTCAACCCCACCCCGCCGCCCCCGAGCTCCTCGGCGAGCCGCCGGACCCGAAAGCCCCAGGACGGGACGCCGGGGCCAAGGATGGCCCCCCCACGCTTCGCTTTCGCCCGCGCCAGGCGGAAGGCGGTGGTGCATGATGCTGCGTGAGCTGGCCGAACTGGTGCGCGCCTGCAGGGCTGCCCAGCAGCGCGTGGGCGAGGGCGGGCGGACAGTTAAACTCGGCGAGGTTCGCGGCCGCGCTGAAGAGCAGCCGGTGACGGTCGCCCTGGTCGGCACCGTCTCGGATGAAATCGAGCGTTGCCCGGTTCAGGCGCGGCGTCCCGTCCGCCACGGTGGCGCGGCGTTGGGCTTGCCCTTCGGCCTCGCGCTCGACGGCCTGCAGCGCGACTTGCCAGTCGGCGGTGGCCCGCTCATCGGTCGCGGTGACGGACGGCAGACCGAAGGGTTCAGGAGCCGCGGCCAGCTGCTGGATGCGATCCGCGGACAGGTGCAACAACTCATCGACGGACAACCGACGCTTGTGTAGTCCGGTCTTTGGGTGGCGGCTATTTGGTGCCCGAAAGAGACGCACTTTGTCGTAAACTCCGGTGTCGATGCTTACCCCGGCCGGGGCGGCGAGGGCTTCGGCGAAGCGCCGTGCGACCCTGTTGAAGGTGACGGAGGGTACAGGCCCCCAGAAGGTCGGCAGCCCGACGTGAAAGCCCTTCTTTCCGCTGAAGAAGAGCATGAGGTCGTCTTCATCGAGGGCCGCGGGATAGCGATGCAGAGCGCCCGCGGCGAGCCGCCTGGCGTTGCTCAGGGCGCGTTCCGGGTTGTCGGGATCGTCGATGTCCCACCAAACGAACGGCGCCCAGCAGAGGCCGTTGTAGCCCTTGCAGGATCCCGTCTTCTCAAGATGCCGACGGAAGTCTTCGGGAAACCAGAAGGCGGAGAGGTAGCCCTCCCGCTCAACCTCGGCCTTTGGGTCACAAGAGGCATAGGCAGCGAGGGCGGCGCCGGCATCAACGAGCCGGCGCCTGTTCGTCGCATTGCCGAGTACCCGGAAGCCGAACGGCGTCCGGCTACTGGTCATCTTCCGGCCCCCCGTTCGTGCGCCAGAAAGCCGCTCGTCCCGCCGTTGGCGGCGTCTTGGGGGAATAGCTCCCCCGCTGGCGCAGCGTTGGTCTGCGGCGGCTTGGCGTCGGCCTGGCCGGCGTTCTCAGTCGGCGGAACGAAGTCTGCGCCCTGGTTGCCCTCATCAATCTTCGGCTCGAAGGCGTCGCCAGGTTCGATCCCGACGTACTCGAAATACTTGAGCTTGTTGACTTCGTTGCCGTCGTCGTCACGATGAATGACCAGCCGCCCCCGAATCAAGATGCCGGACGGCAAGGGCTGTTCGAGTTGTTCGGGCTTCGTCAGACCAATTTTGGCCAGGTCGCGCTTCGCCATCGGCAGCGCCGGGGCGGTGAGCCACAGGTCATGCCAGACACGGCGCCCTTCATGCTCGCCCCCAGTGACCTCGAGCGCTAGTTTATAGCCGGGCGTTTCCCGCTTGCTCGTGAACAACTCCCCCGACACGATCCGGAAGACGTAGTTCCCTGGTGGCAACGGCTTGAAATCATCAGCGGCTGTGGTGTTGTTCCACTTGTCGCGGAAATCGCCACCGTTGTCGCCACCGAGAATGTCAGAGAGTTTTCTGCGTTCAGTCATCGCCAATCTCCAAATTTAGGGCACGGCAGCTGGGGTGCTCGGCCGTCAGTGTCAAGAGTGTCAGGCATTCCGGAAAGGAAGCCGTTGCGCGTCGTATCTGACGTTTCCAAGATCGGGAACGTCAAACACAATCCCTCGGCACGGCAGCGGGGTCGTTGGGTTGGCCTCTGCCTCTCCAGGAGGCGCCATCGGTATCGTGCGGGTGACCACCTTCGAGCCGGCCGGTGGCGGGTGCGGGCGTCAGAGTCGCCCACACGGCTCACCCTCTCCCCGTCTGGCGGACTGGCTTGCAGCCCGCCGCGATCCAGCGCTCAAGTTCGTCCATATTCCACCTCCGCAAAGATCCAAGTTTGAGCCCCCAGGGCATCAACCCCCGGTCAGCCATGCGGAGCACATGCCGCCACGAGCAGCCGAGCCGAGCGCCAACCTGCTTGGCGTCGCCGAGGCGGTGGGAAGGTGTCGTAACAGTCGCCACCGATTCCGGCGGCACAATCGAGTTGGTCATGAGTTCATTCCTCCGATCTCTTGCACTGGAACTTGCTTGTTACCCAGGTCCGCTGGTCGATCAGGTCCAGCAGCGAAGCCAGCGAGGCCAGAACGTCGCCGGGCCTACGGAGGAATTATCGCCTGCTGCTATGGGGAAGGTGTGGCGAGGATCGAGGAATGTGCTGGGCGGATTACTGGGGATTACTGGGGATTCCTGGGGATCCTGGGGATTCAGGCCAGCGAAGTTTGTAACCGCCTTGCCCCTTATGGCCAGGGAAGACGATTACCTGTCGCCAATGCCCATCGGCTGTCTTGAGTTCCTCAAGGCACTTCCTGGCGTCAGGAACCCGGCTCTCACGATCAAGGACTGTTCCTGGGACTCCCTTTGGCCATGCTTTGACCAGCACTTCGATTACCTTGAACTCGCGCTGTGTCAGATGCTTCTCCTTGCCGAGAACCAGGGCTCGCCAGCGTTGTTCGCCTTGCTCATTGAGAATCGGGTTATGGTCGAGAACGACGGGTGGCCCATCGTGGGCGCTCGGGGCGGCACCCTTGCAGGGCTGCTCGGGAACGCTCTCGTCGGTGTCCGCCTCGGCTTTAGCCTCCACGGTGATCGGCGTATCCGCTTCGGCCTGCTGGGCGGCCTCGTGTGCTCCGTCGCCGTCTTCCTCTGTAGGCGACGGATCCCCTCGCTCCGTTTGGGAGGGCGCAGCGGCAGGGACGGGCGCTCTTGGGGCCAGGCACTCCCCCCGCCTCGCCTGAAAAAGTGCCCTCAGCCTCTTGGGTTCTGGGAGGCCAGCAACGACGAACCAATCGGCTGCGTCCTCATCGAAGAGATATAACCATCTTTCGCCGTCGTACCGTCGAGGGTGGAGGCACAACCACCAAACGCCGCTGCGGAGCAGGAACAGCGTGCTGTGTTCGCCGTACTGCCAGGTCTCTTCGACATCGTCGGTATAAAAGCAGAGGCGGCAATCGTCTTCGGTAAGCACGTCAATCCGTTTGGCGCTCATGGGTTTCTCTTCGGTCGGGCAGGTTCAGGCAGTGACCGCGGGAGTGAGGCGTCGCTGCCGCCCTCGCCGTGCGCCGTGGTCGCAACTCCGCCAGCGGCTACCCGGTCGTGCTGGTTTCAGGCGCTCAAGGGTAGAAAGTTGTCCAGGGCGGTCAAGCCCAGTTTTGTCGGCCTCGGCTTGGCGGTTGCCCAAACTCAAGCCCTGTTTTCGCGCAACAACCTCTTGGCCCGATTGTCTTTCAGGAAGTTCGCACTCGCATTCTGGCAGACGCTGGGCAAGGAAAGCTGGCGAACGATGGCGATTTCGCAACTGGAATTGCTGGAGCAGCGCCCGCTTACGCCGATGCGGTTGCTACGTACTTAGGAACCAGGCCGCGACGCTTGACGCGGTCCTGGACACGGCGCGGGACGGTTGCTACGTTCTCCCCCCATGCGCCGGTTGTACGAACGTGCTGCCGAGTTCTTCGTCGCCCTATTGCTCGGCGTGACTCGGGATAGTCTGAGCCAACGGTCTGCCATCCGCGTCAAAGTACATCTCCGGGAACCAGTCCCCAGGGGCCTGCGGGGAAGGTATCCGAACCGATGCCAGCATCGACCGCACTCGACGCCTGCATCGCTAAGTGTGTTTCCGATTTCACATTGCATTTCGCAACCTCTTCCCTCAATACACGAATGGGCTGCCCATTCCGCTTCGGAGTGCCGCCCAACAACCAGACCCCTTTCTGGGGAGCCGCTCATGGCGGATGTCGGCCTCGACGTTATCCGCTTCGTCTTCCAGACGATGCAGATTGACCCCGAATGGTCTGTCTGGTCGGATCGGGGCTTCACCTGGTGGGCCGAAAACCTGGCCCAATACGTCTGGGCGGAGCCGTGCTTTCAGGAGGCAGAGTTCACCGTCACGCGGATCCATGTCCGCACAGACCTGATCGACGGCTTTGCGGGGACCGATGCCCAGCTGCTCCACCTGATGGAGTTTTCCTACCTCGCTACTCTCAGCGGCCTGATCCGCAACCCCGTGAACCCGGCGCGCATTCAACTAGCGTCGAGCATCTACGTTCACGCCGAGACGGCCGACTGGCTGCAGCGCGTGCTGACGTGGGCGGCTGCCATCCAGAATGCGGAAGCTCATCGCCTCGCCCCCACCCTGGCGAGGCTTACCGGCACCCAACCCGCCCTGAGCAAGCATCCCCACTCAGGCCCGC
>DASPXY010000077.1:0-4300 GCA_035637055.1 Gemmataceae bacterium
CCCTGTGGAAGAGCGAGATCAACGGCATGTGCTGGTCCACGCCCGTTGTTGTCGAGCCTGCCAAGGGGAAGCAGGAGATCCTCCTGAACGTCGGCGCGGGGCTGTACGGTTTCGACGCCGAGACGGGCAAGGAGCTGTGGAGCGTGGACATCGTGGCAGCCTACAACGGCTCGACGCCGCTGGTCCGCGACGGCATCATCTACGTCATGAATCAGGGTCAGGGGGAAAAAGAGTTTGTGGCGGTGCGCGCCGGCGGTCGCGGCGACGTGACGAAAACACACGTCGTCTGGAGGCAAGCCAAGGCCGGCGCCAGTTACACGTCGCCCCTGATCACCGGCGACCGACTGTTTTACGTGAGCGGCCAGGCCCACGCCTTGCGCGCCAGTGATGGCCAGATCGTCGCGAAGAAAAGCCTCCAGGGAGTGCAAAGCGTGTACGGCTCGCCGATTCTGGTCGGCGACAAAATCCTGCTGTTCACGCGCTACAACGGCGCCTATGTGCTGTCCGCCGATGACAAAATGCAAGTCCTCGCTCACAACCAGCTCGGGGACGACAGCGCTTTCAACGCCAGTCCGGCGCTGGTCGAGGGGCAGCTTTTCATTCGCTCGAACCAGTACCTGTATTGCATCGGCAAGAAGTGACCGAGTTGGGGACAACCACCCCATCCGGAGGGCCGGTCCGTGGCGAAGAACCGGATCGTGGAGATCGTGCGTCGCTTCGCCGCGAACGGCATGAAGTTGTTGCTGGAGGATCCGGGCAATGTCCGTGACCTGTTCACCCTGACCGACGTTGGCGTGCTCGAACGGGTTGATTTCAAGCAAATGAAGCCAGCGGGGACTTCGTTCGTAGCGCGGGACTACCGACACGTCGAGGCCGATGTCGTGCTGACTGCGCCCCTGCGGCGCAAGAACCGCACGTCGAAAACTCAGGTAACGATCTACATCCTGATCGAACATCAGTCCGAACCTGACGAACTGATGCCTCTGCGCGTCCTTGAGTACGTGGTTCAGATCTTCAAGGCGCAAGTGCGGCAATGGTCGCGGACCCACGCCTCCCTCGCCGGTTTGCGCCTGCAGCCTGTGTTGCCGCTTGTCCTCTACACCGGCACGCAGCGTTGGGACAGCATCGGGAGCCTCGCTGACCTGATCGAGGAGGTTGAGGACTTCGCGAGTGTCACGCCGGCGCTGCGGCCCCTGTATGTCAATGTAGGGACACTCGATCCGGCGGAACTGAAGTCCAGGGGTGGTTGCTTTGGGCAAATCCTGCGCCTGCAACGGCAACGGCACGCGGCCCTTGCCGACTTCCAGGCATTGCTTCAGGATGTGACGGAGCGTCTGGAACAACTGGGCGAAGGCGAACCCATTCGCCGTCAAGAGTTGTTGTCGTACCTCCATGCGTTCCTGTACCATGAACGGGCAGAGGCCGAGCGACCGGGTCTGTTCGAGGTGGTCGAAACCTCCGCCCGGATTGCCACACACAAGCAGGAGATTGTCACCATGCAAAGAACGATTGCCGAGGCCGTCAAGGACGAAGGGCTCCAGGAAGGATTGAAGAAAGGGCTGAAGCAGGGAGAACTCCGCGGCAAGCGCGAAGTCCTGCTGCAATTCCTCCGCCACCGCTTCCACAAACTCCCTCGTGGAGTCGAGACCGCTGTCAAGAAGGCCACCGAGGTCCAACAGGTGGAGCAGTGGCTGGAACGCTTCCTTGACGCCAAAACGCTCGACGACATCGGGATCGTCCCGCCGTGACCGAGTGCTGCGGAATGGGGCTAATCCGCAGCAGGGCAGGCCACAACCTCCGCTGTGCCTCCGCAGTGGTGGGTCACCGCATCCACCACCTCGGCGAAGGCGCGGCGCAGCATTTCCGGGGTGTGTGCTGTAGTCCCCTCCACGATGAGCAGCACGTTCACTGCCTCCGTCATCACCTTGCTGAACTCCGCCTGCAGCAAATCCAGACGGCACAACACCCGGTTGTCAGCGTCCACATACCCATATTCCCCCGCTGTGACCGGCACCGGCGCGTCGTGCCCGAGCGGGATGAACGACTCCGCACCGGTGAGCAACCGCAGCGACACAGGACAGCGAATGCGGTCGAGGTCGTGCGCCCCGAGAGAACAGAGCGAACGCACGGAAATGAGATTATACGCATCGACCAAGTTGTTGATGGCCGGCAGGTCGCCGCGCTTGAGCGCGAAGTTCAGCAGCCGCTCCACCGAGGGCTGCTCCTTGCGCGGATTGACGCCGACCTTGCGCAGCACTTCCCCGAAGGCGGCGACCTCCGGCACGGCACGCATCTCAGCCGGACCGGCGTACTTCGCGCGGATTCGCTCCACTTCGGCGGCGATCTCCGCGCGCAGCGCCGGCGAACTCGGGGCCACACGAACCCCACGAAACAGGACCGCCCCGGCCCGCAGACCGAGGCGGTGACAGTCATCCGTCACGAGGAACGACACGGTTTCAGTCACGGGCCAGGGTCAGGGCCGCAGTGGGCCGAAGCAGATGACGCTCGCGAAGTTCCTCCAGCCGCGAACTGTTGGGCGGGGGCGGTGCGCCCCGACCCACCATCTTCCCGAACAGGTCCATGTCGATCTTCCAGCCACCCCCCACCTTCTTGAAACTGATTGGGTCGCGCATGTCCTTGCCGTCCTTGCTCGTCGCAATCGTTCCAGAAGCCTTGTCGCCCTGAACCTTCAAATCCGTCAATTTCACGGTCCCCTCCGGGACCATGCTGAAACCCTCACCTTGCTTCCCGGGCAGTTTCTTCATCGTCTTGACGAAGTCGTCAAGGAAGGCGCAGCGGTCCTTGACCAGGCTGGCGAGTTTCTGCATCGCGGCCTCGAGCGCTTTTTGGTCCAGTTTCTCGGTGGGATCCTTCTGCTTCGGGGCAACTTTGTCCATTTTTTCCTTGGTGAGACCGTGTCTGGCAAAGACGTCATCCAGGGCCTTGATCGCTTTCGTGGTGTCGCCCGACTTGTCTTCCTTGGCACCCAACTCCATGAAGCCCTTCATGAACAGCCCCATGAACACCAGGGCGCCGGTCATTTGCGAAACGGTCTCGTCGGTCAAGGTGTGGCACAATGCCTTCATGTCCTCCTTCTTGGAGGCCGCGAGAAAGGCGTCGAACGCTGCCTGCGGAGTTGCGTAGAGGGTCGCTTGCTCCTTGCCGCCCTGGGCAGCCGCGGGCGGTGCCCCACCAAGGCCGATGATCAGGAACGCTCCGAGTACGATGGGGAATCCTCGCATCATAACCTCCTTTGGGGGGCAATCCACGGCCTGCCTTCGGACGGGCCGTTGAGATGGGTACGAGGATATCCTACGCGCCCAGCAGCGAGGCGTCCCGCAGCGCTTGCTTGTCCGGAAGGTGATCGACGGACGTGGTCCCGCTCCCTCCGGGAGGATCCCCGCCAGGACGCTCGCCGCCGAGTCGCCGTATCACTTCATCGCCTCGGCAGCGAGGAACCGTGGGCGCTGGTCGAGGCGCTACTCGAACACCCGAGCGAGACCGATCTGCTGATCCCGTTGCGGCTGCTGTCCTTCGCGGTGGTCTCAGGGGAGCGGGTGGCATTCTGGGAGTTTCGCTTGGCAGGAGAAGCCGGCGAGTTATAATCGAACTCATGGGTTCTCTGACAATCGCCCGTGGGTTCCTCCCGACCGCAACGACTTGAGGTCTGTCTTTCCGTGCGCACCCGAACGCCGAACCTTGTCGATCGCATGCTCGACACCGCCGCCCGCCTCTTCAGCGCTCATCGCTTTCACGAGGTCCGCATGGAGGACGTCGCCGCCGAGGCGGAAGTCTCCAAGGGCACCTTGTATCGCTACTTCAAAGACAAAGAAGAGATGTATTTGGCGTTACTGGAGCGTGCCTCGCGCAACCTGGTAACGCTGCTAGAGCAACGCCTGGCCGATGCCGAGGGAGCGCGGACACGTCTGCTCATCCTCGCCGACGCACTGATCGGCTACTTCGACGATCAACCCCATCTGTTTGCCCTGATTCAGCGAGCGGAAGTGTTGCGCGGCACCGGAGCGGGCTTCCCGTGGCAGCAAGCCCGCGACACGACGATTCGTCTCGTCCAGGACACCTTCGCCGAGGGGGAACGCCTCGGCGAATTCCGCGTTCGCGACCCTGAGCAGGCGGCGCTGATGCTCCTGGGCGGGCTGCGGGCGACGGTTCGTTTCGGCGTGCAACCGCGGCCGCACGACCTTGCGGAGCGGTTGGTCGATGACTTCCTCTATGGGGTGACCAGGTGACGTCGGGCAAATCCGAAATCCGAAACTCGAAATCCGAAACAAATCCGAAATCC
>DASPXY010000078.1:0-2914 GCA_035637055.1 Gemmataceae bacterium
GCGGTGGCACCACGAACCGGCCCAGCAGCAAGGTCGCCGTCAGGAACCCGAACGCGACCGCCGTGATCCGGACTACCTCCAGGGCAGTGACCGGTTGCCCGTTGGTCATCCCGGCCACCACGGTCAGGATGATCAGGCCAATGACGTCATCGATCACCGCGGCGCCGAGGATGACCTGGCCCTCCGGTTCCTGGAGGCGGCCCAGGTCGGACAGCACCCGGGCGGTGATGCCGACACTCGTGGCCGTCAGCGCCGCCCCGGCGACCACTGCCACGAGTTGGCTTAGGCCCAGCAGTAGGCAGGCGGCATACCCGAAGGCAAACGGCAGGGCTACTCCCGCAACAGCGACCACGGCTGACGCTCCGCCGACCCGCAGCAGCTGGCGTAGATCCGTCTCCAGGCCGATCTCGAATAGCAGGATCACCACCCCGATCTCGGCAAGTAGGTGGAGCGCCTCACTGCGCGGGTCAGCCTGATTCTGCGGGTTCACCAGCCCCAGGACCGACGCGCCGACGATGACCCCGGCGACTAGCTCGCCCAGTACGGCCGGCTGGCCGATACGCTGGGCCAGCGCGCCGAGCAGCTTGGCGGCTGCCAGCAGCACAACGAGCAGGCCGAGGAAATTGGGAACGTCCAGATGATGCATGCAAACCTCCGTTGCGGCCGGGTGGACGGTCACCGGGCCAGCGCTGAACCCGACAGATCGTGCCCTGTCGCAAACCTCGGAGCGCGGGCGTCCCGCCCGCTTTCACCAGGGTCAAGATGCGGGCGGGACGCCCGCGCTCCGAGGTTATCTCCAACAGGTGCGGGTTGTCGCTTCGGTCTTGTTTTTCTGCCGCCCTCTGGATAATTATCTTCCCCGTCGCCTCCCCTCGCCAGGGAACCAAGGGAATTATCCATGTCCCAGATCGTCAACGTCAATCCGACTTCGGAGCATGAGATTTACCTGACGCTCTTTGTCACCAACGGCGGCGGCGTACCAGCGGGCCGCTAGACTCTTCAGGTCCGCACACCTCGTCCCCGGACCAGGCGGACCCTTGAGCGGCGCGACCTCATTGCCAGCGCACCGTTGGGGCCGCTCCCGGACGAGGCCGTTACCCCGTACACCCCACATCACCCATATTCTGGCTCACCGGTTGCTCTCTCGGGCGACCAGGCTTTGAAAGGAGTGCCTCCCATGCACCGCTTCGCCGTCCTCGCCGCCGTGCCCGTCCTGCTGACCCTTGGAACCCAGGCCCGCGCCGAACCGATCACCTGGTCGTACTCGTGGTCGAGCGACCCCTCCGTGGTGACCTCGGACGACGGCAGCCTCGGGAAAATCACCATGCTGCCCAGCGTGGGTGGTCCCATCAACGGCTCGAAGGACTCCGGCGATGGCATTATGGCGGTGGGCCTGGATGCCTCCGGCACGGGCACCTTCACCAACCGGGGCTACAACTTGACGCTCCACCTGACCGACGAGGCCTCACACACGTCGGGCGACCTCACCTTCGCCGGAGCGCTGAGCGGTACGCTCGCGAGCGGTTTCACGAACAACTTCCTGGGCGATGTGGTCAAGCCACTCCCCCTCGGCGGGAACCTGTACACCGTGGCCATCGGTTTGTTCGTCCCGCCCGCGCCGGGCGTCCCAGGGCGGATCGGAGCGAACGTCACTGTGAACGGCCCTGGGGACGTGCTGCTTGCCAACGACGTACCTGAGCCCGCGAGTCTGCTGCTGGCCGGGCTGGCGTTGTCCGCCCTGGCGGCGAGGTTCCGACGGCCCCTCCGAGCGCGGCCGTTGCCGGGCTAACGAAGAGAAACGGAACCTGGAGGCGATTCCTGGCACTGCGTTTGCTCCTTTCCCAATGCCCACAACCTCGGGAGCAAAACGAAAGCGCCATGAAGATTACCATTCTCACCCATCTCGAACGCGAAGGGAGCACCGACTACGACGCCGTGATCCAGCCGGTCGCCGACGCGCTGCGTCAGGCGGGCCACAAGCCTTCCATCCTGGGCATCCACAGTGACGTGAAAAAGTTGCTCACGGGGCTGGCGCGACGCAAACCGGACCTGGTCTTCAACTTGATGGAGACGTTCGGCGAGACGCAGCTGGGTGCCGTCGGGGTAGTCGGCCTGCTCGATCTGCTCGGCATCCGCTACACCGGCGGCGGTCCCGGCGAGGTGTATTTGCAAGAAGACAAGGCGCTGACCAAGAAATTGCTCGCCTTCGATCACATTGCCTATCCCGATTTTGCCGTTTTCTCGCAGGACGCCGACCTGGAGACAGGCGGCAATCTGCGCCTGCCGCTGATCGTCAAACCATTACGCATGGACGCCTCCATTGGCATCGGCGGCAAGTCGATCGTCCGCACCTCGGTGGACATGATGAAGCGCGTCATTGAGATTCACGAGCAGGTCAAGGACGCGGCGCTGGTGGAGGAGTACATCGAGGGCCGCGAGTTCTACATCGGTATCCTGGGCAATCAGAATCCCATCGCATTCCCGCCGATCGAGATGGATTTCTCCGGGCTGCCGCCGGATCGGCCGCGCATCCTCGACGCCAAGGCCAAATGGGATGAAAAAAGTGTCGAGTATCGCGGGACGAAAGCGGTGCTGGCGGAGGTGCCCGACGAATTGCGGGCACGTCTGCAGAAGGTCGCACTGGACGCGTATCGGGCGCTGCGCGTGCGCGACTATGGGCGGGTCGATCTGCGCTTGACCGAGACGGGGGAGATTTACGTGATTGAGGTGAACGCGAGTTGTTACCTGGAACCGACCAGCGAGTTCGCCACCGCCACGGCGGCCGCGGGGGTTGATTACCCGACGCTCATCAACCGCATCGCCGAGGTCGCCAACGACCGGTATCAGGCACCGCCGGTGCGCTGGCCGGCACGGTCCACGCGAAACGGCAGGCGCGTCAAAAAGGCGTAAAGTG
>DASPXY010000079.1:0-4153 GCA_035637055.1 Gemmataceae bacterium
AACCGCTGTGCAATGACCGTCCCGAGTCTGCCGAGTTCCAGCATGCCCTGGCTCAGACGCTGATCAACATGGGGTTGCGGCTGGCGGCAGGCGGGGAGCACGCGGAGGCGCTGACGAACTTCACCCGCGGCCGCGAGATTCAGGAAAGGCTGGTCGCTGCGCTGCCCGCCCATCTCGGCTATCGCGAGGATCTGGCCAGGGTCTGTCTGAACCGCGGCGGCTTGCAGGTGCAAGCCGGACAGGCCCGTGCGGCCCGGGAGGATTTCACCGCGGCCCTCACCCAGGCGCAGGAGTTGGAGAAACGCCACGGCCGCTCGGCTCTCACGGAGCAAATTCAGAGGCTCGCGAGCTATGGCCGAGCGCGGGCGCTCGAACAGTTGCGGCAGTACCGGGAGGCGTTGCCGGATTGGGACCGCGCGCTGGCGTTGGCCCCTGCGGCGCTCCGCGACGTACCGCTCTGGGGTCGGGCCGAGTGCCTGGCCCGTGCGGGGGAGTATCGCCGGGCCATCGACGAGGCGCGCTTGTTGGCGAACAATACCCGCACCGCCCAGCAGTGGTACACGCTGGCTCGGATCGCAGGCATGGCGTGCAGCAGCGCAGCGGAGGACGGTGGCCGGCCCCTGGCGGAGCGCGAGGAATTCGTGGTGCTGGCCGCGCTGCAGGGAGTCACCTGGCTCGAGTCCTCCGAACGAGCCGGCTTCTTCAACGCGAGCAGCGCTCGCCAGCAGCTGCAGAGCGATGCCGCCCTCGACGGTTTGCGGGCCAGAACGGAGTTCTGGGAATTCGTTGCGCATATTCGGGACAAGAAAGAGTGACTTAAAGTTAAATCCAGGCAGCTTCTCTCCCCAGGGTGGCAGAGTGCGATTCTTGCGGAAATCGCTGGCGAGGCGCGTCACTTCCCCAGTAAGATACGCCGGCACAGCGCATTGCTTCTTCCTTCAACCGGCGAAATCTTATGGCGCGGCTTGTTCCTATCGTCCTCATCGCTTTGGTCCTCGCTGGCTTTGGCTTCGGCGTATTCAAATGGTGGGAATACCAGCGCTATCAGGCGAGAACCGAGAACATCAACGCCGTCCTCAAGATGGGCGCTAAGCTCCAGTACGAGAAGAATCAACCGGCCAACCCGGTGATCGAGGTGAACCTGGCCGGCTCGTTCCAGCTGACGCGCACCGGACTGGAGGCGTTGACCCGGCTGGACTCCGTCCGCGAGCTGAACCTGAGCGGCACGAACATTACCGACGGCGATCTCGAATTGCTGAAAAGCCTGCCTCGTCTGGAGGCGCTGTACCTGGGAACCACGAAGGTCGGCGATCCCGGTGTCAGTCACCTCGCGGCCCTGACCGGGCTGAAGGAGTTGAGCCTTGGCGATACCAAGGTGACGGACGCCGGTCTAGCGCACCTCCGCGGGCTAACCAAGCTGACTGGCCTCTATGTCAACACCACCGCCATCACCGACACGGGCCTGCGGCACCTGCACGGCCTGACCGCGCTGGAGCACCTGTACCTGAACAGTACGGGCGTTACCGACGCGGGCCTGGACGAGTTGCGCAGGGCGCTGCCGAAGCTCGAAGTCCACCGTTGAGAGGGCTCAAGGCGTGCTTGCCGTTCCGCGCTCGCGGCCACCGTCCGTGTGCTGGCGCTGGGATCCCGGCAGCGTCTGGCGGGCGCCGCTCCTGCCGCTGACGTTGGCGGCCACCGCGGGCATTGTCATCGACCGTTACGCGGATCTGCCCCTCACGGCGAGCCTGATCACGGCGGCCGCCTGTCTGCTCGCCTGGGCGGTGGTGAGCCTCGGCCGGCAACCGGGACTGGCGCTCATCTACTTGTGGGGCAGCGTCGGGGCGCTGGCGGCCGCGTACCACCACTGGTATCTGGAAATCGACGCTGACGACGTCGCGCACCACGCCACCGAAGAAATCCAGCCGGTCTTGCTGCGCGGCACGTGCGCGACCGAGCCGGTGATCCCAGCCCTCCCGATGCACGACGCGCTGCACTCCTTTCCGCCTGCCGCCACGACACGGCTCGTCGTCCGCGCCACGCATCTCAAGCCGCGCGACCGCTGGCTGCCCGTCTCCGGGTTGGTTCAGGTCATGATCGCCGGCAAGCTGCACGGACGGCATGTCGGCGATGAGATCGAACTCGACGGCCTGCTGCTGCGGCCTCAGCCGCCTGCGAATCCCGGTGGTTTCGACTACGTCGCGTTTCTCAAGGACCAGCAGATACACACGGTCCTCGAAGTCCGAAATCCTGCGGCCGACATCAAGTTGCTCGCCGAGGGTTCGGCGTGGTCGATTGCGCGCAGCCTGGCACTGGTGCGCACGTGGGCCGTGGCCTCCCTGCGCGAGACGGTCCAGGGAAAGGAGGGCAACCTGGCGGCGGCCTTGCTACTCGGCGAGAACGCGGCCCTGCCCGCTGCGGACTGGGAAGCCTATCAGCGCACCGGCGTCATCCACGTCCTCGCCATTTCCGGGCAGCACCTCGTGGTGCTCGGCGGCCTGCTGTGGCTGACGCTCAGGCCGTGGCGGCTGCCGCGACGGTATGGCGCCATCCTGGTCGGTGTGTTCGTGCTCGCTTACGCGATGCTCGCGGGCGGACGGCCGCCGGTGATGCGCGCCGCCGTGGTGGCGTGTGCGCTGTGCGGCAGTTTGCTCATCCGGCGGCCGATGCTGCCGGCCAACTCCTTCGCGCTCGCCTGGCTGGTCGTCGCAGTGCTCAACCCCACGGACGTCTTCAACGCCGGTTGTCAACTCTCGTTTGTCGCGGTGGCCGTCCTCCGCTGGGGCACGACGTTCTGGAACAGGGAGGATCCAGATCCGCTGGATCGCCTGATCGAGGAAAGCCAGCCGACATGGCGGCGCTCCGTCGGCACGCTGGGCCGCATGATTGCAGCGGCCTACGCGATCAATGCCGCGATCTGGGTTGCGGTCGCTCCGCTGGCCGCCTTCCATTTTCACACGGTCCAGCCGATTGGGCTGCTGATCGGTCCGCCCGTGGTGCTCTTGACCTCGATCGCGCTGGTCGGCGGCTTCCTGTTCTTGCTGCTGGCGCCGCTCGCGCCGCTGGCCTACCCCTTCGCGCTGCTCACGCGGTGGGGCCTGGGCGGCGCCGACCTGCTCGTCAGCGACGCCGTCACCTGGCCCGGCGCCTACTGGTACGTCGCGGACGTTCCCGTGTGGTGGACGGGGCTCTTTTACCCTGCGTTACTCGCCTCGCTGACGTTGGCGCCGCTGAGGCAGCGCTGGCGCTGGACAGCGCTTGCCGGCGCTCTCTGGCTGATGGTCGGCCTGCTGATCGACCTGGTCCGGCCGGGGTCGGGTGAGTTGCGCTGCACATTCCTTGCGGTCGGCCACGGCGGCTGCACGATCCTGGAGACGCCCGACGGCCGCACGCTCCTCTACGACGCCGGGGCCATCGGCGGACCGGACCTGACGAGACGGCACATCGCGCCGTATTTGTGGACTCGCGGGATACGGCGGATCGACGAAGTATTTCTCTCCCATGCGGACCTCGATCACTTCAACGGCGTGAGCGCTCTGCTGGAACGCTTCGCCATCGGCCAGGTCAGTTGCACGCCGACATTCCGCGACCGCAAACTGAAGGCCGTGGAGGTGACGTTGCGAGCCATTGAGCGGCGCGGCGTTCCGGTGCGTGTGCTGCGTGCCGGCGACCGCCTGACCGCCGGCGCGGTACGACTTGACGTCCTCCACCCGCCTGCCCAGGGACCAGAAGGGATCGAAAATGTGCGCAGCCTGGTACTGCTGGTACGGCACAACGAGCACACAATTTTGCTGACCGGCGACCTGGAGGGCGTCGGGTTGGACATGCTGTTGGCCCGTCCGGCGCTGAAGGTGGACGTGTTGATGGCGCCTCATCATGGCAGCCCGAAGGCGAATCCGGTCGCGCTGGCCAAGTGGGCACGCCCGACGTTCGTCGTCTCCTGCCAGGGCCGGCCGCGCGGGTCAGGGAACGCGGAAGACGCCTATAAAGAGGTGCGTAGTCGCTTTCTGCGAACCTGGTTAGATGGCGCGATCGCGGTTCGCAGTGGCGGAAATGGCCTGGTGGTGGAGGTGTTCCGCAATGGGCGCTGGTCGCCGGTTTCGCACAAGGCGGATCGCTAGAGGTCGAGATACCTTGCGCTCCAGGGGCTCAACCC
>DASPXY010000080.1:0-9376 GCA_035637055.1 Gemmataceae bacterium
CTTTCGAGGCGTCAGCGAACCGCGCCCGGTCCTTTTCCGACAGGTGCGGCGCCCGACCGACCATGAACTGGTCCTCGATGTCGTAAAAGAGCCGCTGCTGCCGCCGCGTCCGTTCGCTCTGCTCAAGGCTGCCGTCGGCGCCAAGGCCTCCCGGGCGGCGAATGTTCTCGGGGGGCTGACCGGGGTTTTGCACGGTGAAGGGGGCGTAATTCATCCCGAGGAAGCCCGGGCCTTCGGCGCCGCGGCCGCCGCTGACCGAGATGTAGTTCGGGAGCGAAATCTCCTGGTAGCCGGGGAGCCTCGGCACCTCATGAGCGGCGACAGAGCCGATCGACGGGTACTGAATCGCGGGGTTCGGCCTCCAGGCGGTATGCATCAACTGCGTGCCGCGCATGTGGTCGCCTTCCGAGGTGGTCAGCGAGCGGATGATCGCCAGGTGATTCATCTGCCGGGCGGTCAGCGGCATGTGCTCGCTGATCTGCACGCCCTGAGCGCTGGTGTTGATCGGGCGGAACTCGCCGCCGGTCGGACGGCCAGGTTTGAGATCCCAGATGTCAATGGTGGCCGGGCCGCCACCCATCCACAAGATAATGATGCTCTTGTTGTTGCGGCGCAGCTGTTGCGCGTTCGCCTGGATGTTGCGGAGAAACTCAAGGCCGGGCAGCGTTACCGCGGCGCCGACTGCCACATGCTTGAGAAAGTGCCGCCGATTCATCCCCGGTTGGTTTGCCATGTGATCCACCTGCCTCCCGAAACGAGTTCCCCCCCAGACCGTCGGCCCGGGTCGGTCGCTAGAGCGGTTCGCAGACGGGTGGCGCACGCAGGGTGTAGGTGCCGCGAGCCGAGCGGCACGGCCAGCAGCCCCGCTCGGCTCGCGGGGCCTACTCCTGGAGGCAACCCGACTGCGAACCGCTCTAGTTCTAGTGTGGTGCTGGGTTCGGCGACTTGTCAAGCCCCCACTTGCACGAATTGCCGTCCCGCAACACCTCCTTCGACGCCCTCTTTTTGGCGAAAGTTCCCGGAACCCGAAAATGCAGAGGTCAGAAGTCAGAGGTCAGAAGGCTGCAGGTACAGCTGCGGCCCTCGGTATCCCACTCTGTACTCGGTACCCGCGAGTGCGTACTCTGACCTCTGACTTCTGACCTCTGACCTCTGACTTCTGACCTCTGACTTCTGACCTGGGCTCTGCGATGCTGCGCAACACTTTCTGCCACCTACCCGGCATTGGAGCGCAGACCGAACGCAAACTGTGGCAGGCTGGCCTCACTTCCTGGGACAACCTCCTCGAACAAAGCGATATCGCCGGCCGCTATCCCGTGCGGCCTTCCTGCCGGGAAGTGCTGCGCGAATCGGTCCGCCGCTACGAACAGGGCGACCCGGCGTACTTCGCCGCTCTCCTCCCACCGAACCAGCGCTGGCGGCTGTTCCCCGATTTTCGCGGCCAGTGCGCTTACCTCGACATCGAAACGACCGGCCTCGGCGGGTTCGGCGACCACATCACCACGGTCACAATTTACGACGGCGGACCACCGCGCCATTTCATCCACGGCGAGAACCTCAACGACGTGCCCGACGTCCTCGCCCACTACAAACTGCTGGTGACCTATAACGGCGCCACGTTCGATCTGCCCTTCCTCGAACGGCAGTTCCGCATCAAGATCGAACAGGCCCACATCGACCTGCGCTACGTCCTGAAAACGCTCGGCTTCGGCGGCGGGTTGAAGAACTGCGAGCGGCGACTCGGCGTCGAGCGGCAGGGGATGGAGGGGATCGACGGCGCCGTCGCGGTCCTCCTGTGGCACGAGTTCAAACGCCGGCGCGACGCCAAGGCGCTCGAAACGCTGCTCGCCTACAACGTGCAGGACGCGCTCAACCTCGAAATCCTGATGGTCGAGGCGTACAACCGCAAACTCGACGATACCCCCTTTGCGAACAGCCACCGCCTGCCCGCCGCCGCGCCGGCAGCCAACCCATTCGCGGTGGATCAGGGCGTGCTGGCACGCTTGCTGCGCGGACAGCCCTGGATCCTGCCGTTCGCGCGGTAGCGCCCACCGAGCACCCGGAGAACCCATGACCGACCTTCGTTCCCTTTTTGGGTCGCACATCGAGCTTTTAACGAGCGCTGTCCTGGCCGACGTGCTGGACGGCCTCGGCCACCGCAACACCGCCTTGCCGTCCTCCCTGCGGCCGCTGCGTCCGGAGTGGACCATCTGCGGCCGCGCCCGCACCCTCAGCGCCGTCACCGTCGCCGCCGAACCGCGCCACCCGTACGCGGTCGAGATGGAATGCGTCGATGCTCTCACCCCAGGCGACGTGCTTGTGGCAACGACCAACGGCGACCGCGGCAGCGCTCTCTGGGGCGAACTCCTCTCGACGGCGGCGCGGGCTCATGGGGCGGTCGGGGCTATCGTCGATGGCCTGACGCGCGACGTTGCCCGGATCCTGGCAATGGATTTCCCGGTGTTCGCGGCCGGCTTCTCGCCACTGGACTCCAAGGGCCGCCTCGATGGAATCCACTACGATCAGCCGATCCGCGTTGGCGACTGCGTGGTCCGTGCGGGCGACTGGGTGTTCGCCGACGTCGATGGCATTGTCCTGGTCCCGGCGGAGTTGGCGGCGGAGGCTGGGACGCGGGCGTTAGCGAAGGCGACCGGCGAGAATCGCGTCCGTGCGGAACTGGCGAAAGGGCGCAGCGTTCGTGAGGTCTTCGCGGAGTACGGTATCCTCTGAGGTTGGTGGGGCAGGTTTTCAACCTGCCCTACGGCTGCTCTTGACGCGACCTCCCGGTCGATGGCATCATCCTCATCCCATGAGGACTTTCTTTGCCCCGGCGCGCTCCTTTGGCGCGGTTCCTGCGTATGATACAATGAAGCAGTGAGTGGCATTCCTGCGAGCATCGCCCGGTAATCCAGTTCTCCTCGACAGCGCCCAAACCACGTCGGCTCGACGGGTTGAGGAGGCACAAATCGTGATGGTCGGAACAGCGCGAACACTTCCAATTTGCTCTGTCGAAAACCCCTCCCCCCAACCCCCTCCCCGCAACGGAGAGGGGGTTGGGGGGAGGGGTTTTCGACAGAGCACGCCTAATTCCTTTTTCCTCGTCTTCGGATCGAGGCTCCGCGCCCACGCTCGCATCGCAGCGCCGGGGCCGGCGATCCCCGTTTTTTTCAGGAGGTCGATACCCCATGAAACAACGATGGTCCGTCGTCATTGTCTGCCTGGTGGTTGGAGCAGCGGTCGGTAGTTACGCCTTCAATCCCGTGCTGCACGGTCAGGCTCCCGTGGTCCCCGCCATTCCCAGGGAACTGACGTCCTACCGCGATATCGTCAAGCGCGTCTTGCCCGCAGTCGTCAGCATCGAAACCCGGGCGAAGGTCAAGCCCGTCGCCCGGCAGATGAACCCGCAGCGCCCGCCGCGTTTCGACCCCAACATGCCCGACGATTTCCGGCGCTTCTTTGAAGAATTCGGCGGCCGCGGCCCCTTCGAGATGCTGCCCGATCAGCAGCCGCGGGTGGGCTTCGGCTCCGGCTTTATCGTCGATACCAACGGCGTCGTGCTGACCAATAACCATGTCGTCGCCGGTGCCGACGAGGTCGTCGTGCAGATGGCCGACGGCCGCAAATTCACCTCCACCGACGTCAAGACCGACCGCAAAACCGATCTGGCGATCGTGCGCCTCAAGGGCGCCAAGGATCTGCCGTGGCTGGAGTTCGGCGATAGCGACGCGATGGAGATCGGCGATCGCGTGCTGGCGGTCGGCGCTCCGTTCGGCCTGGCCGGCACGGTGACGCACGGCATCGTCAGCGCCAAGGGCCGCAACGGTCTGAACATGAACATGTACGAGGATTTCCTGCAGACCGACGCGGCCATCAATCCCGGCAACAGCGGCGGCCCGCTGATCAACCTCGAAGGCAAGGTCATCGGCATCAATGCGGCGATCAAGAGCCGCAGCGGCGGCTTCCAGGGCGTCGGCCTGGCGATCACGAGCAACATGGCGAAGAACGTCGTCAAGTCGCTTGCGAAAGACGGCGTTGTGCGCCGCGGTTACCTCGGCGTGCAGATTCGCGAGCTGGCCCCGGTCGTCGCCGAGCGCATGGGCGTACCGAAGGGCACGGGCGTGGTCGTCGGCGAGGTGTTCGAGAACTCACCTGCCGCGAAGGCTGGCCTCAAGGCCGGCGACATCATCACGAGCCTCGGCGGCAAGACGGTCAAGGACGGTCGCAGCCTGCAGACGACCGTGGCCGGTCTGCCGCTGAAGAAAGCGGTCGAGTTGACCGTCGTGCGCGACGGCAAGACCGAGCACCTGCAGGTGACCGTCGAGGAGCAGCCTGAGGAGTTCGGCACCGTCGTCGGACAGGAACGCCAGCCGCAGCCGCGCCAGGACGCGGTCGCGGTGGACAAGGTCGGCATCGAGGTGGCGGACCTGACGAACGAACTGGCCCAGGAACTGGGCTACAAGCAGGGCGTCAAGGGCGCCGTGATCATGCGTGTCGAACCGGGCAGCGCCGCGGCGATGGCTGGCCTGCAGCGCGGCATGCTGATCACCCGTGTTGATCGTGAGACGGTCGCGAGTGCCGCGGCGGCGCGGGAGGCGCTGAATCGCGGTTCGCTCACGAAGGGCCTGCTGCTGCAGGTACGCTCGCCGCAGGGTGGCGTCAACTTCGTGCTGCTGCAGGCGGGCGGCAACGGTTGATCGCTGTTTTGGATTTCCCGCTTGCGGGTTAGCGCAACGCGCTGCTGCTAACCCGCAAGCGGGAAAACAGAGTTACGCGCTCCCGTATCACTTCGCGCACCAGGTCGAGTTTGGCCTCCCAGCGAAACTCCGTGGCGAGACGCTCCTGACCTGCCCGCCCCAGGCGATATCGAAGCTCCGCATTGTCAACCAATCGTTCCAGGGCCGCCGCCAGTCCTTCCATGTCACCGCAGCCCACCAGCAAACCATCTACGTCATCCCGGATAAGTTCCGCCACGCCGCCGGCCCGGTAGGCAAGATTCGGCAGGCCGTTGGCCCACGCTTCCAGCAGTACCAGGCCGAACGAATCGGAACGGCTCGGCAGCGCAAACACGTCCAGCCCTGCGAAGAAATCGCGCTTGCCGTCCTCGCTCAACACGCCGAGCCGTTTGACTGGCAACCCCGGCATACGCGCCGAGAAGTTGTCCCAGAACCGGCAGAAGTTCGGCATCTCTGGACCGGCCAAGATGACGCGGAAGCGCCGCCCGCGCCGCCAGAGCATCTCCGCGGCCCGCAGCAAATCCACCGTGCCTTTCTCCTCGCTGTTGTTGGCCAGGTGCCCAACAACGACCTCATTGGCGACCGCGCCCCACTGACGCCGAGCGGCCGCGCGATCGCCGCCGCTACATTCGGCCGCATCGACGCCGAGTCCCTGCAAGATCACGCGCGCCGCCGGAATGCCGGACGCCAGCAGTGCGTCGCGCTCGCCGGCCGTCTGGGCAAAGATCGCGTCGGCGGCGTGGGCCAGCGACAGCAGTGCCGGTGCGGTGTAGGCCCGTCGGGTGCGATCCAACGGATTGAGTGGGTCGCCAAGGTGGAGAAAAGGCGTCAGCAGGAACGGCACTCCCAGGCGGCGCGCCAGACGCAGGCCACAGACGATTGGGAAGGTATACGGGAACGCCGTTGCGTGGACGGCGTCGAAGTGTCCGACGGGCCGGCCGGCGTCGCGCCACATGCCGGGGCAGATCGGGTTGCAGCCGACCGCCAGCCGCTGCAGTGGCCGCCAGGGCACGAAGGACAGGGCCTTGAAGACATACCGGCGCCCGGGGCAGTGCCACAAGCGATAGCGGCACACGCTCACGCCGTTGTCGTCGCTGATTCCCGACGGTAGACAACGGCCGTCGCGCGACCAGAACGCCTCCAGATCGAGGGCGTTCGAGGTGAAGACCGTGACGCGATCCCCGCACGCCGTGAGGTAACGGCCGAGGCGGGCGAAGTAGGCTTCCGAGCCGCCCAGCGCCGGCGGGTAACGCTGCAGGAAGTGCGCGACGCGGATCGACATCCTTGCCCCTCCTGAGCGATCGTCGGCGATGCCCCAACTTTACCCCGTTCGCAAATCGCCGCCAACGCCTCTTTGTCCGAGCAGAACTCTGCGCCGACACATGGGGCGTCGATTGGTATGCTGGGATGAGGGTGGTGTCACGAACTCGCGGAGGACGGTCTGATGAAATCCCCATTTCTGGGCATGGACCCTTACATCGAGGTGAGTGGAATCTGGAAAGATTTTCACAACCATCTGGTCGAGAAGATCGGTGAGAGCTTGACGGATGCTGCCCCTGAGCGGTATGTGGTGCGCACCGGAGAGCGCTCTTACCTGGTCCTGGTAGAGTCAGAAGAGAAGGTCGAGCATTATTTCGAGCCTGATGTCAAGGTGACCACCCCAACCCAGACCAAGAAGCAAGCCCGGAAGAAAGACAGCACCGCGGTCGCTGAGTTGGCCGAGGAGGCCGAGCCAACCGTTTTACGTGCCTTCATTGAAGACGACCATCGTGAGAAGTTCATCGAGGTTTACGAGGCGACGAAGCCCGAACACCGTCTCGTCACCACTGTCGAAGTGCTGTCACCGTCGAACAAGCGGCCCAGCAGCACCGGGCGCGATCTCTACCTCCGCAAGCGGCAAAGTCTGATGCTGGAGGGCGTGAACCTGGTGGAGATAGACCTGTTGCGCGGCGGCGAGCGTATGCCCATGCTCGATCGGTGGCCTGCCAGTCCTTACACCCTGATGGTCGCTCGCGCCAGGAAGCCTTACGCCTGCCTCGTTTGGCAAGGCCATTACCAGAAGCCCCTGCCCACCATTCGGGTACCGCTCCTCAAGCCAGATCCCGACGTGAGCCTCGATCTCCAGCCCATGATCGACACCATCTACCGGCGGTGGCGCTACGCTCAGAGCATCGACTACGCCAAGCCACTGAAGCCGCCGCTCAAGGCTGACGAGGCCGCCTGGCTCAAGCGCCAGCTGCGCGCTCGCCAGGAGCAAGCGTGAGCGACGGCAACGGCCTGTCGCGGCCGTGTGGCCGGCGCTGGCGAGCTGGCGAGCCAACTGCCAACTATCTGCTTGGATTGCACGCAGCGAGTGGCTACGATGATAAGCGGTGGTGAAGCCGTCCTTCCAGCCGGAACTGGACCGCGGCGCGCCCGTGCGACACGTCGCGAGGCGATGAGACCAACCATGCGTGCCCAACTCATTCCACTCGAAGGCGGCGAGACGATTGAACTCCACAAGGATCTTATCCTCGTCGGCCGCAAGGAAGACTGCGACCTGCGCCTGGATCACAAGAGTGTCTCGAAACTGCACTGTGTCTTCGTCAAGACCGATGGCCTGCTGTTCGTCCGCGACCTCGGCAGCACGAACGGCACGCGTGTCAACGGCACCCGCATCCGCCGCGCCGCCTTGCTCCCCAACGACCAGGTGACCATCGCCAGTTTCAAGTTCCGCGTCCACTTCGGCCCCGGCGATGCCGTCCCGCCCCCCGTTGCCCCGGAAGAGCACACGCAACATCTCGATGCCAAGGATCTCGCCCACCTGATGCGCAAGGCGAGCGGTCCCGCCTCGGCAGAGAGTTCGGGCGAATTGCCCGCCTTGCCGGTTCAGGCCAACGCCCTGCCCGATGTGTATCCCGACGACAATCCAAAACCGCGTTGAGACGATTTCAACACTCCGGAGCGCGGGCGTCTCGCCCGCTCTGCATGCGGGCGAGACGCCCGCGCTCCAGGTTTGAGGTCGCTCATTGCTTGTTTTGCCGGCGCGCGAACTCCGCCACCGCCTCGGCTTGCTCCTCCGTCTCGATCGATCCCGGCCGTAGCCGACGCACGCGGGCGATCGCATTCTTGGCGTTCAGATCCTTCGTGACGAAGTAGCACGCCAGCACGACGCCGGTGCGTCCCAGTCCCGCCCCGCAGTGAACCGCGACGCCCATGCCGTGATCGTTCGCCCGCCTGATCGTCGCGAGGCACAGGTCGAGTTGCTCCTGCGTCGGCGCTTCCATGTCCACGATGGGCACGTGGACCAGGAACAGGCCCGCCTCGTTGATCCAGTCGCGGCGCGGCGGATCTTCGGTCAAGGACAGGAGCACCTCGACGCCCTGGCCGCGCAGCCAGACGAGTTCGTCAAGGTCTGCGGGGCGCGCCATGGCAGCCAGCGAGGGTTTGTCAATCCAGGAAAAGCCGTGCGGTTGTGACATGCAACCTCTAGGGACCACGGAGCGGTTTCTGCCCGAAATGGGTACGCAGCAGGTTCGCCTGCTCCCATATTTTCGGGGACGTCTGCAAAAAGTCGATGAGATTACCCGTGGAAATGCCCAGCGCCGCCGCCGTCTCGCCGACCCGCGCCTGCAGAGCCTGAAGCACGTCGAGCACCAGGCCCGCCACCGGCCAGAACCGTGCATCCTTCCGGCCCAGGTTCAGCCGTCCGTCGCGCCCCCTAGCCTCATGATACTCCGGCCGAAGCGCCAGCGCCGCGGGTGTCAGTTGTTCGGGGCTGAGTTCCTCGCGCAATTTGAGGTAGAGCGCCTCGCGCAGGCGGCGCAGGGCGCGGACGCGGTTTTCGTGCTGGGAACGGCTCTCCTCGGCGATCACGATCAGGCCGCTCGGCCCGTGCCGCAGCCGCACCGCCGAACTGGTCTTGTTGCGCTTCTGACCGCCTGGTCCGCTGGCGCGGTAGGTGTCCACGGCGCACTGCTCCAGGAGTTGGCCGTCGGTCAGGGTAGTCCAGGCGGTGCGCATGCGACGTTCTCCGTTTCGTGGCGTGAGAACCCCTCCCCCCAGCCCCCTCCCCCAAAGGGAGAGGGGGAGCAAACAACACCGCGTCTCTTCTTCTCCCCCTCTCCTTTTAGGGGAGGGGGCTGGGGGGAGGGGTTCTCACGCCACGAAACGAGGACAGGAGGAAGCCGCTTACGGGTTCGCCGTCTGCCGGCGCCAGAATTCGGCCCACTCCCCGCGCATCTCGCGCGCCAGCATCCGGTTGCCGTCCGCGGCGTGCTCGCCGGTGAAGCGCTCCTCCGACGGGTTCCAGGTCAAGCGCCGCCCGGTGCGAATCGCGATGTTGCCCAGGTGGCAGACGCTGCACGAGCGATGGCCGACGACCGGGTTGCAGACCGGCTGCTGCCGGCTGCGGACGCAGTCGAGGAAATTGGCCATGTGATTCGTCGCCGTCCCCAGACGCACCGCGCCGGCTGGCAGCGGTTCGTTGATGAGGCGCATGTCCTGCTCGCCGCCCCGCCCAGCCAGGATGCGGCCGCGGCTGACAAAGATCCACTTGTTGTCCTCGCCCTCGAACATCACCCCGTTGTTCTCCGGAATGCTGTCGCGTGAGCGGGTGTTGCGGCAGACGACGCGCGTTCCCGCAGCGCCGCCCGGACCGTTGT
>DASPXY010000081.1:0-5553 GCA_035637055.1 Gemmataceae bacterium
ACATGACGATCCAGACGGCAGCGCTGATCGAGACGCTCACTGCGCTCGGCGCGGAAGTCCGCTGGGCCTCCTGCAACATCTTTTCCACGCAAGACCACGCCGCCGCCGCCATCGCCAAGGCTGGCACTCCGGTCTTCGCCAAGAAGGGGGAAACCCTTGAGGAATACTGGGAGTATACCCATCGCATATTGCATTGGCACGACGGCGGCAGCCCCAACCTGATCCTCGACGACGGCGGCGACGCCACCCTGCTCGTGCATCTCGGCTGCGACGCCGAGAAGGATCCCAAGGTTCTCGACCGCGAAGCCGAGTCCGAGGAGGAGACCATCCTGCTCGGCTCGATCAAGACCACCCTGCAAGACCACCCGCACTTCTATAGCCGGATCGCCAAGAACCTCGTCGGCGTGTCGGAAGAGACAACGACCGGCGTGCATCGCCTCTACGAGCGCGTCAACAACGGCACGCTGCTGTTCCCGGCGATCAACGTGAACGACTGCGTCACCAAGAGCAAGTTCGACAACCTCTACGGCTGCCGCGAGAGCCTGATCGACGGCATCAAGCGCGCTACCGACGTCATGGTCAGCGGCAAGAAGGCCGTGGTGTGTGGCTACGGCGACGTCGGCAAGGGTTGCGCCCAGGCGTTCCGCGGCGCCGGCGCCCGCGTCTACGTCACCGAGATCGACCCCATTTGCGCACTGCAGGCGTGCATGGAAGGCTTCCAGGTTGTGACGATGGACGACGCCTGCAAGTACGGCGACATCTTTGTGACGACGACGGGCAACGTGGACGTGATCACGCGCCAGCACATGGACCAGATGAAGCATAACGCCATCGTGTGCAACATCGGCCACTTCGACAGCGAGATCCAGATTGCCGCCCTCGCCGACCTGGGATCGGAGGAAATCAAGCCCCAGGTTGACCACATCATCTGGCCGAACGGGAAGCGCATCATCGTGCTGGCCAAGGGCCGGCTGGTGAACCTGGGCTGCGGCACGGGGCACCCCAGCTTCGTGATGAGCAACTCGTTCAGCAACCAGACGCTGGCGCAGATGAAGCTCTGGAAGGACGGCAAGACCATGGAGAAGAAGGTCTACCTGCTGCCGAAGGAACTGGACGAGGAGGTCGCGCGGTTGCACCTGGAGCAGCTGGGCGCCAAGCTGACGCAGCTGACGCCGAAGCAGGCCCGCTACATCGGCGTCAAGTCCGAGGGGCCGTTCAAGCCGGACAGCTATCGGTACTAAAAGATCTTCCTTCCCGCTTGCGGGTTAGCGCTCTGTGTGCTAACCCGCTTGCGGGTCACGCGCTCAGGGGTTCGCCGCGCTATCGCCGAGCACGGCGTCCATCCAGTCGATTCCCGAAGCGACCTTCCCTTCCTTATTCACATAAATGTCGTCGCCCTTGAAGCCGACGGTGCGCGTGCTGCAGAACGCCACGTGACCGTCCTGGAACAGCACGTTCTGGCCCTTGCCGCCGTGGTTGCGACTGTTACCGCGCAAAGCCCCCGGCGGCGGGCAGTCCGCCATGATCGGCAGCGATGCGTTGTTACCAGGGTCGAAGCGCGGCCCGAGGACGGCATTGTCGCTGCGGTAACCGAGCGAGTAGGCGTAGCAGGATGCCAGCGAGTGGACGTGCCGCTGGAACTGCTCCGCATCCATTGTCTTCAGATCTTCCATCGTCCAGACGCAAGGCTGCGGGTCACCATTGGCGGGGCAGCGGACGCTGACCGGTTCAGGCAGGAGTTGAGCGTCGCGCAAGATGGGCACGATCAGGCCGGCCACGTTGCGCGGGGCGGTGGCCGCCGTGGCGACGTTGGGGAACTGGTTTGCGTGCAGCGCGCGGTAGTTCTGCAAACCCGTATGGAAGCGGCGCAAGTTGTCCGCACAAGCCACGCGATTGGCCTCGTCATGAGCCGATAACACCCACGGAATCCCGACGCCCAGCGCCGTCAGCAGCAGGCACGCGGCGACCAGAACGTCCGCCCGTCGCCAGAACGGGGTGCCGCCACCGAGCGCACCACTTGCGCGCATGAGCGGGGCGCGCGGGAGCTGGCTGCAGCATTGCTCGGCAACCCGCCCGAGAGTCCGCACTACCAGATCCGGCGGCGGCTCGGCCTCGTCGCGGTCGGCGGCCAGCGGGTCGAGGGCGCGGCGCAGCACTTCGAGCCGTTCGCGCGCCACAGGCTCCGTCTCCAGCTGCGCCTCGACCTGGGAGTGAGTCTCCTCATCGAGCGCGTTCAGCAGGTAGCCGATCAGGTTCTCGTCGATCATCGTGCTTGTGCTTGGGACAGACATAATCTCTCACCCCGGAGAGAGCAAATCCTGTGCGGAGGGAGACGCCGCCCAAGCCTCCTGGAGCTTGAGCAGCGCCGCGTGCAGTCGCGATTTCACCGTGCCGACCGGGATATCCAGGATGTCGGCGACTTCCCGATATTTTAGACCCTGATAGTAGGCAAGGAGAACGACCTGACGCAAAAACTCGGGCAGGCGATCGACGGCAGCGCGCACGTGCTGGCGGCGCTCCTCGCCATGAACCAACTCGATCGGACCAGCGGCGCGACTTTCGAGCGAGGAGGTCAGGTTTTGAGCGTCCCCGCCGGCCTGTTCTTCGCGATACTGGTCCAGGCTAAGGGCTTGATGACGCCCGTTGCGGCGCATGGCGTCAATGGCCTGGTGGGTGGCGATGGTATACAGCCAGGGGCGGACTGGCCTGCCGGGCTCGTAGGTGCCGATCTTGGTGTACAGTTGCAAAAACGTGTTCTGGAAGACATCGTCAGCCAGGTTGGCGTCACCCAGGTAACGGCGCAAATAACCGTACAACTCGCGTTCGTAGCGCCGGACCAACAGGCCGAACGCCTCGCGCTGCCCGCGCCGGAAGCGTGCGAGCAAGTCCTCATCCGAACAGGTTTGCAGCGCGTCGGGTGATTCCACATTCCCTCTTGTATCATACGCGGCGAGGATGTCGAGGGTTCGGACGGTGAGCGGCAAATCTCCCTTCTTCATGTGACTGCAAACGGCCAGGGATGTCAAGTGGCGGGAGATCGAGGATAGAGGATCGAGGATCGAGGATTGAGGATCGAGGATCGAGGATCGAGGATCGAAAACCTGAGCCGCCTATCTTCTCGATCCTCGATCCTCGATCCTCGATCCTCGATCCTCGATCTCCCGCCGCCTTTTTCCGAGAATCGCGGCCGCGGGAGGATGATTTTAGTTGACCTGTCCGTCCTGGCCCCTTCATAATAAAACCACAGAACACGATCCAAAGGGCGATCGTGCGCGAGAATCACGGCCGGGTTGTCCTCCAACTCTCCGTGAGATTCAGGGATGAGGCACGCGATTCTGTCATCCGAGTAATTTTTTCACCGAGGTCCGCCGCTACCGTGCTGGAAGTCTTGTCGCCGGGAGCGCTGCGGGAACCGAGACCAACCGCCGGAACAGGGCACCACACCAAACACGCCACGGGTTGCCTATGACGCTTTTTTGGTTGATGTGGGTAGGTCTGGTGCTGGGGGCTTTACTCGCCTGCCTCTGGCATCAGGTAGCGGGGCACGGGAACTGGTTTCGCCGCCCGGTGCGCGCCGTCGTTCCAAAGCACGACGTCCGCGCCCAGCAAGCGAATCAGCAACTCGACGCCTCCGCGCGGGGGGGAGCCGATTTCTGGCCCCCGCCGCGGGTGGTCACCCATGCGGCACCACCCGCATCTCGATCCGATTAATCACAGCAGTCGATGGTGAGTGGTGAGTGGTGAGTGGTGGGTGAAGAGGGGCCTTGTCTATCTTCACCCACCACTCACCACTCACCACTCACCACTCACCTGTGGATAACAAACGGTTGCGGTTACCTTTGCAGCGCCTCGCTCCCCCGACCGCGGGGGTTGCAGGTGCCTGTTGTCCGCCTGACAGGTGTTCCAGCCCGGGAGCGTGGCGGGCCACGGAAGGAGTGGCCTCCATGCCCGAAGCATGCGTGGTCTGGATCTGCCTGGCCGCTCTGCTGGGACTGGGGATTGGGGCGGGCGTGACGTACAAGGTTGTCCGTCACCAGGACCGTCTCAACCTCAACAGCACCCAGCACAGGGCCGAGCAGATTGTCGACCAGGCGAAGAAGGACGCCGAAAACACACGCAAGGAAGCGGAACTCAAAGCCAAGGACGAACTCTTCCAGAAACGCGAGGACTTCAACCGCGAAGCCGAACAGACTCGCGCCGAGTTGCGCGAGCAGGAACGCCGTCTCGAAAAGCGCGAGGATGGCCTGGAGCAAAAGCATCAGCTGCAGCTCAAGAAGGAACGTGTCCTGCAACACACCGAGCGCAAACTCCACGAGAAGCGCGAGCATCTCGACAAACGCCTGACGGAAGCCGATGGCCTCGTGGAACAGCAGGCGCAGAAACTCCACGAGATCAGCAATCTCAGCCGGCAGGAAGCCGAACAGACTCTCCTGGAACGTCTCGACCGCGAACTCGCCTCTGAGATCGCCACGCGCATCCAGCGCCAGGAGGAAGCCCTGCGCGCCAACGGCGAACAGAAGGCCCGCGAGATCCTCGCCACCGCGATTCAGCGCTACGCCGCCGAGCACACCGCGGACACCACCGTCAGCACGGTAGACATCCCGTCGGACGACATGAAGGGGCGCATTATCGGCCGCGAGGGCCGCAACATCCGCACCTTCGAGAAGGTCACCGGCGTTGACGTCATCGTCGATGACACGCCCGGCGTTGTCATCGTCAGCGCCTTCGACAACATCCGCCGCGAAACCGCCAAGATCGCCCTGACGAAACTGATCCAGGATGGCCGTATTCACCCTTCGCGGATCGAGGAAGTCGTCAAGGAAACCCAGGAGGAGATGGAGCGGCACATTCTCGAGGTGGGCAAGACGGCGTCGCAGGAGGCGAACGTCGGCCCGCTGCACGAGAAGATGGTGCAGCTGCTTGGGCGGCTGAAGTTTCGCACCAGTTACAGCCAAAACGTGCTGCAGCACAGCCTGGAGGTGGCTCACCTGTGCGGGCTGATGGCGGACGAGTTGGGGCTGAACGGCCAACTGGCGCGGCGCTGCGGCCTGTTGCACGACGTCGGCAAGGCGGCCGACCACGAGATGGAAGGCGGCCATCCGAAGATCGGCGCCGAGTTGGCCAAGCGGTACGGCGAAACGAGCCGCGAAGTGCTGCACGCCATCGCCGGCCACCACGACGACGTCACCATCGACCACCTCTACACGGTGCTGGTCGCCGCCGCCGACGCGATCAGCGCGGCGCGGCCGGGGGCACGGCGTGAGACGCTGGAGAAGTACGTCAAGCGCCTGGAGGAGTTGGAGGCGGTCGCGGCCGGCTTCCCGGGGATCGAACACGCCTACGCGATTCAGGCGGGGCGCGAGCTGCGCGTGATCGCCAACGCGGCTCAGCTGTCCGACAGCGAGTCGGTGAAGGTCTGTCGCGAGATCGCCAAGGCGATCGAGCAGCAGCAGGTTGACGCGGCCGTGCTAGAGCAGGCGGACATGATCCGGGAACGTGCCCGGCGCTATTACGAGCTGAACCGAGTCCTCCCGCTGCTCGATCAGGTTTGGG
>DASPXY010000082.1:0-3120 GCA_035637055.1 Gemmataceae bacterium
TTGTCCTCCGGGCCGACGTGCGGGTTGAACTCATGGCCGAAGCGCGTTTGATAGCGGCCCGTCAGCAGCCCGGCGCGGGACGGGCTGCAATACGGCGCCGAGACATACCCGCTCGTGCAGCGAATGCCGGATTTGGCCAGTTTGTCCAGGTGCGGGGTCGGCACCGCCTTGCCGCCATGCACGCCGATGTCGCCGTAGCCCAGGTCATCCGCCACGATCAGGAGGATGTTTGGCCTGGGGGGCTTTGAGCCACCCGTAGCGTGGGCTGTGCTCACGGGAGCCAGCAGGACGGCCAGCAGAGCGAGAGTTGCTCTCATCGTGGGGGTTCCTTGTTCCTGAGGGCATCTTGACAGCGTTCAAGCTGACATAGCCAGGCACCGACTCTCTGGCCATGTCAACCGGCGACCGGGGCCGGAGGATTATTGCAGAACCAAGGAAGCTCTTGTTCGTAGTTCCGCCTTTAGGCGGCTTGACGCCATTCCGCCTAAAGGCGGAACTACGAACAACACCTCGCTTGCACTGGCATTATCAAGCATGAATCGACGGCGGCTGTCCGGTACAATGTTGCCTCGGCGGTGAGCGGGATTGGTAAACCGTGGCTCGATGACAACGCCGCCATCATCACACAAAAGGGGGGCATTATGTCCGTCAATCGTCGCACCTTCCTGGCGGCCGGACTGGCCGGCAGCGCCCTGGCCGCAACCGTCGGTCAGGCGCAGGAGCCGCCTCGCCGCCTCACCATCGCCGACGTGCCGACTCCCGCCCTCCTGGTGGATCTCGCCGCGTTCGAGGCGAACCTGCGGACGATGGCCGACCACTGCCGCGCGGCCGGCTGTGGCTTTCGGCCGCACGCCAAGACGCACAAGTGCCCCGAGATCGCACGCCGACAGGTCGCTGCCGGCGCGCTCGGCGTGTGCGTCGCCACGGTGCCGGAGGCCGAGGCGATGGTCGCTGCCGGTGTCCGCGGCGTCCTGCTCACCTCACCCATTGTCGAACGCTCGAAGCTCGTGCGCATGGTCCAGCTCGCACGCCAGCAGGGGGCGGTGCTGCTTGCGGTCGGGCACGAGCGCCAGGTAGAGTTGCTCGCCGAGGCCGCGCGGACGGCGAAGGTGGTCGTTGACGTCCTGGTCGATGTCGATGTGGGCGACCGCCGCACCGGGGTATTGCCCGGCCAGCCCGCCTTGCGTCTGGCGCAGCAGATCGCGAAAGAAAAGTCGCTCCGCCTGCGCGGCGTGCAAGCTTACGCCGGCCACGCCTCGCACGCCGCCGGCTTCGAGAACCGGGCGAAAGTGTCGCGCACGGCGATGAGCCAGGCGATCGAGACGCGGACGCTCCTGGCGAAGGCTGGCCTTGATGTGCCGATGCTCTCGGGCGGCAGCACCGGGACGTACAACATCGACAGTGCTCTCCGCGGCGTCACCGAGTTGCAGGTCGGCTCTTACGTCTTCATGGATGTCGAATATCGCCGTATCGGCGGCCGGGACGCCAAGGTCTACACCGACTTCCGCCCGAGCCTGACCGTGCTGACGACCGTGGTGAGCGCCACCCATCTCGACCGGGTGACCGTCGATGCGGGCACGAAGGCTTTTGCCACCGATGTGCCGGATCGCCCCGAGGCGAAGGGTTGGGAGGGGCTGGCATACCGCCGGGCCGGCGACGAGTTCGGCACGATCACCGCGGCCAAGGGGGCGAAGTTGCCGCGACTCGGCAACCGCCTGGAGTTCCTGGTACCGCACTGCGATCCGACCGTGAACCTGTACGATCGGATTTACGCGGTCCGCGGCGAGCGTGTCGAGGCGATCTGGCCAATCGCTGCCCGAAGAGAGGCGCCGCCGAGAAACAATCCATAACGCCGCGTCTCGAGGTGCGCCACTAGCCGCTGTCAGCGGTCCCCCTACAGTGACGGATATCCGCCCGCTCTCCCTCCCGCCAGGAGCGTGCCCCATGGCCCGCGAAGTTCCGCACAGGTCGATCCGATATAAGATATTCCCGCTTGCGGGTTAGCACTCTCCCAAGTGCTAACCCGCAAGCGGGAACAACCCCCTCACCGCCAGCGATGAGGGGATTTTGGGTGATTTCAGGGAGCCTTTGGTCATGATTCGACGGACCCTCGCAATCCTCACGTTCGTGTGCCTGGCTGCCACGCTGCGCGCCGACAACTGGCCGGGCTGGCGCGGCGCCGAGGGTCAGGGGCAATGCGCCGAGAAGGCGTTGCCGTTGACCTGGAGCACCAAGGAAAACGTCCGCTGGAAGGTGCCGCTGCCGGATAGCGGCAATTCTACTCCGGTCATCTGGGGGGATCGCGTCTTCGTCACCCAGGCCAGCGACAAGACCAAGTGGCCACCCAAGGCGGGTGGCGGCCCTGCCGTGGCCCGCAAGCGCTCGCTCCTGTGTCTGGCGCGCGCCGACGGTAAGTTGCTCTGGCAGAAGGACGTCACCTACGACACGCCGGAAGCCACGCATCCGACCAATCCGTTTTGTGCCGCTTCCCCGGCGGCCGATGGCGAACGGGTCGTTGTGAGCTTTGGTTCGGCGGGGATGTACTGCTACGACTTCTCCGGCAAGGAGCTCTGGAAGAAGGATCTCGGCAAACTTGAACACATCTGGGGCAATGCCTCCTCACCGATTCTGTATGGGGATCTCGCGATCCTCTGGTGTGGGCCGGGTGAGCGGCAGTTCCTCCTTGCCGTCAACAAGAAGACCGGCGAAAAAGTGTGGCAGCACGACGAGCCCGGTGGCTCGGATGGGATGAAAAAGAGCGCCTGGATCGGCTCGTGGAGCACACCGATCATTGCCCGCGTCCACGGTCAGGATCAATTGATTCTCGGGGTGCCGAAGTTCCTCAAGGGGTTCGATCCGGCGAACGGCAAGGAACTCTGGTCGTGCGCCGGCCTGGGCAATCTGGTGTATACATCTCCCCTCTATGTCGACGGCATTGCAGTGGCGATGTCGGGTTTTCACGGCCCGGCGCTCGCGGTCAAGCTCGGCGGCAAGGGCGACATTACGAAGGACCGCCTCTGGCATCATGCCAAGAGCAATCCGCAGCGCATTGGTTCGGGCGTCATTATCGGCCAGCACGTCTACATGCTCGAAGAGAACGGCACTCCGCACTGTTTCGAT
>DASPXY010000083.1:0-5132 GCA_035637055.1 Gemmataceae bacterium
TTGAGCTCGTCGTAGTACTCCGACGAGCTTTTCAAAAGACCGATCGTCGTCTCGATGTCGTGGGGTTCGCGAACCTCCGGCAACGCCGGCGGTTTGTTGTACACGAGCGTGCCGCGGAACACGTAAGTGGTTTTGGCAAAGCGCAGACCATAAGCCACGCCCAACCCGACGCACAACAGCAGCAACGGCGCTGCCACCTTCCAGCGCCGAAATGGGATCGCGATGATCCGTGAGAGGCGGACCCCGAAAAAGGACATCCCCTGTTCGGCGGGTTCCGGCCCGACATCGGGGGTATTATTCGACCGCGCGGGGGGCGCTGCAACTCGATTCATGGTAACCCTCGCAAGTCCTCTTCTCTGTTCGGCAGGGGCACGCCCGGCACAGACACGCGCGGGCGAAAAGCGTACTGCCGAAAGTAGATGTTATCTTACCCGCGTCACAAAGTGCTTTCAAAGAAAAAGGCCGGTACAACCCGTGGGGCCCGATGCTCTTTAACCTGTTTATGCGTAACCTGGCGGCAAATCGGACAAATTCGCCAGCGGGAACGCCGCCGAAAACTTCGGCCGCACGGCTTGACGTTGTCTCCTCGCTTCCCCAGGATGGTCAGACGGGGGCGCTGCGCGAGTGGTGAGTGGTTCGGGTTGGTGAGTGGTGAGTGGTGAGAGGTGAGAGGTGGGGAAGAAGGGTGAGGTTGGATTCCATTCCATTCCACGCACACCCCCCCTCTCCAAACCACCACTCACCACTCACCACTCACCAACCCGAACCACTCACCACTTACCGAGAACGACCATGAAGCAACTGTTCGTCACCGGCGGCGCCGGCTTCATCGGCTCCGCCTGCGTTCGACTGGTTCTCGCCGAGCTACCCGGCGTCTCGATCACCAATTACGACGCCCTCACCTACGCCGGCAACCTCGACAATTTGCAAGGGTTGGACACGCAGCGACATCGCTTTGTTCGCGGCGACATTACCGACCGAGCGGCTGTGTCCGCTGCTCTCGCACCGGGCACGGATGCCATCGTCAACTTCGCGGCGGAGTCTCACGTCGATCGCAGCATCGCCTCGGCCGACGAATTCCTGCGCACGAACATCCTCGGCACGCAGGTACTCCTCGATGCAGCGCGGCAGCACGGTGTGCGTCGCTTCCTGCAGGTCTCGACCGACGAGGTCATGGGCAGTCTGCCCGAGGACGACAACGCCTTTTTCACGGAACAGTCGCCGTTCGAGCCGAACAGCCCCTACGCGGCGTCGAAGGCGGCAGCCGAACACCTGGTTCGAGCGGCCCATCATACCTTCGGGCTCGACACGGTGACAACGCGCTGCGGCAACAACTACGGCCCGCGTCAGTTCCCCGAAAAGTTGATCCCGCTGCTGCTGGCCAACGCCCTGCGCAACGAGTCGATCCCCGTTTACGGCGACGGCAAGAACGTGCGCGACTGGATTTACGTCGACGACCACTGCCGCGCCATCTTGTGCGTGTTGCAGAAGGGCCGACCCGGCGGCGTGTACAACATCGGGGCGCGGAACGCTCGGCGCAACCTGGAGGTCGTCGAGTCGATCCTCAAGGCGCTGGGCAAGCCGCTCAGCCTGATCCGCTATGTCAAGGACCGGCCGGGCCACGATCGACGTTACGCGCTCGACCCGACCGTGATCGAGAAGGAACTCGGCTGGCGTCCCGCGGAGACGTGGGAGAGCGGGCTGGCGAAGACGATCCGGTGGTATCAGGACAACGGCGCCTGGGTCGAGCGGGCGCGCAGCGGCGCTTATCGTGAGTTCTACGCCAAGCAGTATGGCGTCGAGGTCGGCAAGAGTTGAGGGGGTTGGCAGCTACCAATCCTCCGCAAGGGAATGTCCGACGAGCGGCGGGGTTTATCCCCGCCGTCTTGGCTAGAGCGGTTCGTAGTTGCCTTGCGCACACTAACCCGAAGCGTCAGCGAGGAAGCTGGCCGGATCCTCGCTCACGCTTCGGGTTAGTGTATGCCACGCCAGGGCGAACCGCTCTAAACGGCGGGGATAAACCCCGCCGCTCGTCCGGAGCGAGGAGGACACGATGAAGGCGATCTTGCTCGCCGGCGGCAGCGGCACCCGCCTCTACCCACTGACGTACTCCGTCAGCAAGCAACTGCTGCCCGTCTACGATAAGCCGGTGATTTACTATCCCTTATCAGTCCTGATGCTCGCCGGCCTGCGCGACGTCCTCATCATCAGCACGCCGCGCGACACGCCGCGCATTGAGGAATTGCTCGGCGACGGCAGCCGGTTCGGCTTGCGCCTGTCCTACGTCGTGCAGCCGAACCCCAGCGGCATCGCCCAGGCATTCGTCCTCGGCGCCGACTTCGTCAACGGCGAGCCGGTCTGCCTCATCCTGGGCGACAACCTCTTTTTTGGGCACGACTGGACGCCGGTGCTGGCCGAATCGGCGAAGCTGACGAGCGGGGCGCGTGTCTTTGCCTACCACGTCACCGACCCGGAACGCTTCGGCGTCGTCGAGTTCGACAAGGACTTTCGGGCACTCACCCTCGAAGAGAAGCCGAAAAAGCCGCGCTCCAACTGGGCCGTGACGGGGCTGTATTTCTACGACGCGGACGTGGTCGAGGTGACGCGGCAGCTGAAGCCATCGGCGCGCGGCGAACTGGAGATCACCGACGTCAACCTGCACTACCTGCGTTCCGGGCGGCTGACAGTGACACCGCTGGGCCGTGGCGTCGCCTGGCTGGACGCCGGCACGTTCGACTCGCTCCTCTCGTCGTCGCTGTTCGTGCAGACGTTGGAGCAGCGCCAGGGACTCAAAATCGCCTGCCTGGAAGAAATCGCGCTGTTCAAGGGGTTCATCGACGCGGCCCAGTTCGAGCGGCTCGTGGCGGCGTTCGGCAACAGCGATTACGGCCGCTACCTGCAGCGTGTGCTGGAGGAACACAAAACCCTGAAGAGCGGCACAGGCGCGTAGAGCGGGATGGATTCCGTCGCTGGCGGGCAGAACCGGAGTAACTTCCGTTCTCCACTGCCAGCAACGCAGTCGCTGAAAACGCTGGTCAATCTCAGTTCATCTCACACCGACACCCAAACCCACCACGACGCAGCCGCCCGAAACGACGGGGTTGTTCTCACGCCGCGCGGTTTGTTACGATGACGTCGGTTGTGATTCCGGAGGGTATCCGATGACACTCGAAGGCACCGTGGTCAATGGCGTGATTGTCCTGGACGGCGGAGCGCGGCTCCCCGAGGGCGAACGGGTCCGCGTCGAGGTGGCAGACCCCGACGATTTGGCCCCGCCGCTTGAACCCTACGACCGCGCGAAAGAACTGGCGATCCTGCGTGAGGCACTGGAGGATGTCCGGGCCGGGCGCGGTGTGCCAGCGCGGGAGTTTTTCAAAGAGCTGGCGCTTAAGTACAACCTTCCCGTTGAGCCGGGGGGTGAATGATGGCCTGATCGCCTTGGGCCAGGCGAGGTCTAACTGCCCTGGCGGACAAAACTCGCGCGTCCGGCGAGCGGCGCGGCGTCAGCCCGCCGGTGGTAGCGAGTGACCGGCGGGCTGACGCCGCGCCGCTCGCCTTTTGTCCGCGAACTCTAACCGCCCTGGACCGCAACAACACCTTGTTCGGGTCGACGAAGCATTATATCATTGCGCTGCTGAGCGCCGTCCAGGGGATCGTCGATGCCCAAGGTGTTTATCTGTCCGAACGGCCATCGCTGGGAGGTCGCCGAAAGCCCCACCTCGCGCGGGGAAGCGGACGCGGTCTGCCCGCTCTGCGGCACGGTGGTCGATCCCGCCGCGGTCGCTGTCAAGGTGGTTCCCTCCCACTCCAGCACCGATCACCTGCCCGACGATCCCTCCACCAGCGGGCCGACCGAGTTCGACCGCGGCACGCACAAACGGCTCCCTCCCCTGCAAGGGCAGGAAGAGCCGCCGCACATCTCCGGGTATGAGATTCTGGGCGAACTGGGTCGAGGCGGCATGGGCATCGTCTACAAGGCGCGCGATCTGACGCGGAATCGCCTGGTCGCCCTCAAGGTCATTCGCCAGGATCGGTTGACGCACGCGGAGTCCGTTCGCCGTTTCCGCCGGGAAGCGCAAGCGGCGGCACGGGTGAGCCACCCCAACGTCGTGCGCATTTACGATTCTGACTATAATGGCGACACGCATTATCTAATTATCGAATATGTCGATGGCGTCACGCTGCAGCGCGTGCTGGAGGAAGAAGGGCCGCAGCCGGTAGCGCGGGCGTGCGAGTTCATCCGTCAGGCGGCGCTGGGCCTGGAGCACATCCACGAGCAGGGCCTGGTGCATCGCGACGTCAAGCCCGCCAACCTGATGCTCACGCAGTCTCCTGGGGCCCAGGGTGGGGGGTTGGTCAAGATCCTCGATATGGGCGTGGCCAAACTCTACCAGCTCGCCGACGACCCCGTCGAATCCTTGACGACACTCACCCAGGATGGCGCGGTCATCGGCACGGCCGACTTCATCGCCCCGGAGCAGCTGGAGGATCCGCGCGGCGCCGACATCCGCGCCGACCTTTACAGCCTCGGCTGCACCTTCTACGTGTTGTTGACGGGTCAGGTGCCGTTCCCCGGTGGGACACTGTTTCAGAAACTCGAACGGCAGCGCAACAAGACGCCGCCCGCCGTCGATCAGCTGCGGCCCGAGGTGCCCGGGGCGGTCGTCGATATCGTCCGCCGGTTGATGGCGAAGAAGGCCGGCGAGCGCTACCAGACGCCCGGCGAGTTGGCCGACGCCTTGCAGCGACTGGCGCAGAGCGGCCATATCGCCGCGTCCGCCCGCCCCGTGCCGCGGCGTGAGACGCGCCAACTTACGGGCCATCGCGAAGCCGTCTGGTGCGTCGCCCTGTCCCCGGATGGGCAGCGGGCGCTCTCGGGAAGCAAGGATCGGACAATTCGGCTCTGGGATGTCGCCACCGGACACGAAATCCGCTCGTTCCCAGAACAGACGCAGGAGGTGCGCAGTCTGGCGTTCGCGCCGGACGGTCGGCGGTTTCTCTCGGCCAGCGGGGTGAGCCTGCGCTTGTGGGATGCCGACAGTGGTGCCGAGCTGGCGCGGTTCACCGGCCACACCGACGCGATCAAGAGCGTCGCGTTCGCGCCGGACGATACCCGTGCGGTTTCCGGCGGC
>DASPXY010000084.1:0-8924 GCA_035637055.1 Gemmataceae bacterium
TGTTGTGGCACGGTCTCCTGACCGTGCCACTCTTCTGACCGGAGGTCTCCCTGGACTCGTGGAGACCTGCGGTCGGACCCCGTGGCACGGTCAGGAGACCGTGCCACAACACGGTGGTCCGGGACTTCTTCACCACTCACCACTCACCACTCACCACTCACCCCCGTTATTCGGAGATAATTACCTTGGGACGGCGCAAAACGAACTCCGGTTGCTGGCTGGCCCAGCCGTGCTCGCGCTGCTCGGCGATGCGGTAACCGTCCAGACCATCGACGCGCTTGCTGCCGACGCGCTCGTGCTGAGCGGGATTGTACAGCTCGCCGATGACGGCGTCGTAGCGGTGGATGCCGTGCCGCTTGAGGGCCGCCTGCACCTTGCGACACTCCACCTCGATCGCGTCCGCCCAGCGCGTCAGCGCCTCGCCCGCCTCGCCTGGCAGGTTGACCTGCGGCCGCGCGGCGACGATGTGCTCCAGATCCTGGCCGACTTCGAGCAGTTCGTTGAGCAGCACCAGGCTGACCTTCTTCTCGCCGTGAATCTCCTGGCGTAGTTTCTGGTACTCCCGCTGGGTGTCGCCCGCGAAACTGTTGAAGCCGGCGCGGAGGTCGTCGCGTGCCTGGCGCAGCGTCTGGTCGAACACCTTGTGCTTGCGCGAACTGGTCTCGCGCAGCTTGATGAATGCCTCGAAGAGTTTGAAGATCGAGGATTTGCCGAGGGTCAACTCGTCGTTCGCCGGGGGCGCGGCGGCACGAGACGTTTCTGGAGATGGTTCGTCGTTCATAGGATGTCCTTCACGAAGCAAGCGGCGAACGTCACGACGGCAACTTCACGGCCCACGGGTCGAGCGGCTCCTGGAGGAATTGCTCCAGCAAGCGGCGGACGGCCGGCACTTCCTCGGGCACGTCCGGGACGGTGACGGCGGCGCGGATTTCATCGACGTCCGGAACCGCCGCAGGTGGAGTATAATCGGCGAGCGCTTTCTCGACATCCAGCGGCTGCGAGCGCACCGCGGCGTGGGGGTCGCTGTAGCGTTCCGCCAGGCGGCGCAGCGCGCCGTCGGTCGTATCGAGGTTGAAACTGGCCGCGTCGGCGCGAATGCGCTTGTCCGTGTCGTTGACGAACTCGCGCGCCCAGTTGACGTCCTCCAGCGGCACCTTGATCAGGTTCTTGCGCGCCCAGATGACGCGCTGTGCCCAGTTGGCCTCGATCTGGTCCTTGTCGGCGCTCTTGTCCAGGCCGAGCAGCAGGAACGGCCCGACCTGTTCGCGCGGTATGGGCGCCAGTTCCAGGACGATCGGGCCGGCAGCGGGGTTCTTGTTCATGGCCTGCGGCAGTGGATGGTGGATGGTGGATGGTGGATGGTGAAGAAGGACTGTTCCTCTTCACCATCCGCCACCCACCATCCACCATCCACCGTTTCACCCTCCCATCGATTGACACAACTCGATTTTGCGATCAATGTGCTCGCTCAACTCGCGAATGATGCGGCGATGCTCCTCGCTGGTGACCAGGCTGAGGCACTTGTTCGTGATCCGCCGCAATTTCTGAAACTCGTCGTGCAGATCGCGCATCACGTCCCGCACCGCCGGCCAGTTAATTTGATAGTTCGGCAGGCGGCGCACCTGATCGACGATCTTGCCGAGTTGATCCGTCAACTGGTCGCACATACGGCCCATCAGCGGAATGACGTTGCCGACCATGTTCACCGCACGCTCCTCGACGCGAACGTCGCCCGGGTGGCGGCTGAGCGTCTTGCGAATGTCGCTGAGCATGCGGTCGATGTCTTCCAGCGTGCGCACCTCGCGCAAGTCTAGTTCGTAGAGCTCGAATTGAGGATCGTCGGGCCGCATCTCGCGCAGGCGGCGCAAGGTGCGGCGTGCGTCCTCGGGACGTTTCACCTGGGCGTAGAGGTGGAACAACCTTTCGAGCGTGTCGGGATCCTGTGGCCGCAGCCGGTTGGCGCGCTGCAGATACTGCAGGGCGTTGGACCAGCGCTCCTTTTTCTGATAGGCGTCGGCCAGGCGATTGAGGCCCTCGTAGGCGAGGTTCTCCAGGTAGTTCGGCAAGGGCGGCACCGGCACCTTGCCGTCGAGCAGGTCGAAGTAGCGATTCCAGTGGGTGTCGGCCTGTTCGAGCCGGCCCTGCAGCTCGTAGGCCAGCGCCATGTTCTGATGCAGCCAGGCATCGTTGCCGGCGAGCTTGAGGGCGGCGGCGAAGTAGCGCGTGCCGCGGTCGAAGTCCTGCAGCATGCACTCGCAGACTCCGAGCAGATTGAGCAGCGCCACCTGATGCGAGCGCGACGTGCTGCGACCCCCCTGGCCCTCGATCGCCCCGCGGCTCAGCGGCGCCAGCAGTTGCTCGGCGGCTTCCCACTGGCAACGGTCGGCGAGCTTCTTCGCCTGCACCAGCACTGCCTCCAGGAACGCCTCCTGCACAACCGGACTGTGCGGCGCGGCCGTTGCGAGGGTTCGCAGCAGCGGGAAGATCACGTCGAACTGACCCAGGCCGCGAATGAACTCCAGCAACCGCTGCTCTTCCATCGGCGCCATGGCCGGCATCAGCGCTTCGTGGACCAGCTGGCCGTTCGCCTCCCGCTTCGGCATTGGCGGCGGGACGCCGGCCATGGTGTTCGCGCCGATGCGTAGCAGCGGTTCGAGCAGCCCGAAGAAGCGCTGCTCGTCGGCGTTGGGGGCGAGCGAAAGCAGCTGCGGCAAGAGGGCCTGACAGCCGGCGAGATTACCCAGGGCGAGACGTGCAAGGAGGAGGTTGTAGCAGGCATCGTAGGAACCGGGGTCGGCCTGCAGCGACTGGGCGAACTCCTGCTCGGCCTGGGCGTACTGTTGTTCTTCGAGGGAGAGCAGGCCCATCTGCAACAGGACATTGGCGTCGGGGCGGGCAATCTTGCGCAGAGCAGCACGGGCCTCGGCGGGTTTGCCCTCCTTTTTGTAGCATACGGCGAGCATGTAGGCGACTTCGGGCTCGTGGCAGCCGGCCTTGATGGCCTGTTCGAGCAGGCGCGCGGCATCCTCCAGGTAGGCGGGCACGGGGACCGCCACGGGAACCGTTTCCTGCTCGACTGTTGAGGTCGCCATTACATTCTCCGAAAGGATGAAGGATGAAGGATGAAGGATGAACCAGACCTTTCTGATTCATCCTTCATCCTTCATCCTTCATCCTTTGTACAGCAGTCGCTGCCCCGCCTTGACCAGTGCCAGCGTCAGCAGTGAGCCGAGCCGCCGGTCGCGCAGTCCCAGCCGCCCCGCCTCGCGCAATTTCTCCGCTGCCTGCTCGTAGCGCCCCGCCTGGTACGCCGTCAGCGCCGCCAGGAACATCGTCTTGTGCAGCGGTTCGTCAAAGCCCCATGCCTTACGCCGTTCGGCATCGAGCGACTTCCACCAGTGAACCGCCTCCTCGTAGGCTCCTTCATGGAAGCGAATCGCCCCAAGGATCGCCTGAGCATGGCCCGCCGAGGGGCTATCGCCGACCTTCGCCACCTGACGAAACGCCTCCGCCGCGCCTGCCGGATTCTGCCGATACACGTTCGCCCAGCCCGCCAAGTAGGCGCTCTCGACCGCAAACGCCGGATCGGTCGCGGCTCGCTGGCACGACTCCAGTACGCCCTCGTAATCGCCGGCGGCCAGACGGCAGACGCCGGCGAGGTAGTGAAAGCGGGCGTCGGTCACATCCGGCCGGTTCATCGCCGACGCACGAGCGGCGACGGCCTCGCGATCGCCAAGGACGGCACGCACCGCCGCCAGCAGCCACAGCGCCTGCGGATGGTCCGGCCGATTTGTCAAACACTCGTCGAGCAACTGCAGGGCGGGCGCCCACCCCTGCGCATCCGGCCTGAATTCGGCCCCCTTACCATTGAGCCCCGCCAGGGCCAGCCGTGCCCCGAGAAACGCGACCTCGGCCCGTGCCACGCCCTGCGTCAGCGGCAGCGCCCGACGGATTGTCTCCAGGCACGGCCCCAGCTGCCCGAGTTGCTCCTGGATCACCGCCAGGCGCAGCAGCGGCAGCGGATCGGCCGGGTGCAGTTCGTGCCAGGCTTGCAGCAACTCCCAGGCACTCTCCGACTGGCCGCGACGGTGGTGCAGGTAGGCCAACCGGTCGTGCGCCCGCGGACTGCGCGGCGCCAGGCGGAACAGCACCTGTGCGGTGGCCAGGGCCGCGTCGAGTTGTTTCGCTTCCTCCTCGCGTGCCGACCTTTGTAACAGGAACGTCTCGCCCTGGGCTGGATATTCGGGACCGAGAACGGCGGGGAAGGCACCGGGCTGGAGTTGTGCCGCGCGTGCCAGAAAGGCATATTCCAGCTCGTCAAAATCCCATTTCTGGGCGGCGAAATAGGTGCGAGCGTCGGCCTGCGTGGCGAAGGTGCGGGCGAAGAGATCGACGGCGTGCGGCCCGCTCAGGTTGTGCTCCTGGGCGGCGCGGCAGTACAGCCAGGCGTGTTGCGGCCGCAGCGACTCGGGATAGCTGGCGGCGAGGTGGTGGTAGGCCTCCGCCGCGAGCGGATCCGTTGCATGGACCGAGGCCAGGTGATCGCACAGGTGCAAATGGTCCTCGACCGGCAAGGCCATGTCGAGTGCCCTGGCCTCGGCGAAAACCTGACTGAGCAAGCCCGCCCATTCCGCATCGCCCAGGGCGGTGTACTGCCGGACCACGCTGATCGCCCAGGCGACGTTGCGGGCCTTGTCCTCGGGCTGGGCCGGTTTGCCGCGGGCGCCGCACAGGGCCAGGTAGCCGGCGGTCAACCGATCTTTCGGCTCCTCCAACTCGAGGGCGGTCCGCAGGTGTTTGAACGCCTCGTCGTAGCGACCGAGCCGCGTCAGCGCCAGCCCCAGGCCGCGCAGAACCGGCAGCGACGGCGCCGCCTCCTGCATCACGCCGCGGAAGACGTCGGCGGATCCCTGAAAGTTGCCGGCGCGATAGAGTCCCTGCCCCAGCGCCGTTTTGCCCTCGCGCAGGATGGCCTGCACGTCGCTGCCCCAGAGCGGGCAGACATAACGATGTCTCGATGCAAGCCGCCGAACGAACGAGCGCGTCTCGGGGAAGCCCTCGACCCAGAAGCGCTCCGGGTGCTGCAGCCACATCGTCAGGCCGCGCTCGCCGAGAGCGCGCTGGATGGCGCGCACCGCAATCGACGGGTCGCCGCCGCTCTCAATCACGGCCCGGCCGAGCTGCAGCGTGACGAGCGGGCAATTGCTGTCGAGCCGATTGGCTTCGCTGAGGAAGCGCACCGCCTCCTTGGGCTGGCCGAGACGCAGCATCAGACCGCCAAGATAGAGCGACGGGTCGAGAAAACCGGAGTGACCGGCACCGATGTCGCCGCCGCGCGCCTGCGACAGCGACTTGAGCGCCAGGCCAATTTCGCCTTCACGGATGTGGCATAGGCCCTGCCAGAACGACGCCTCGGGACAGGGCGCTTGCAGGATCAGCACACGGCCGATCAGTTTGTGAATCTCGTCGGTATTCTTGCCCGTGGTGCCGGCGAACAGGCGGCGCACCTCGGCGAGCATCTGCTCGATGACCGAGTTGCGGACCTCGGCCGGGTTCAGGTTGAGCAGTTCGGCGGCGCGCAGGTGGTGTTCCAAACCGTCTTCGTAAGCGCCCGCTCGGACCGCGGCGATGCCGGCGTCGCGGCGGCATTCGCCCTCGGCCGTGCGGAGCCGGCCTTCCCATTTCGAGCCGGGCCGAATCGTGCTTTGTAACTCATGGACAAGTTTGAGGGCGTTGTGCAAATCACCCTGACGCCGTAAACGCTGAACCTGTTTGAGGCCGCGCCGCAGCCGTGGCCCGCGGCCCAGCAGCAGCCATCCCCCCAGGAGCACCACGACGAACAGCAGGGCGGCACTCCCGTAGATGAGCACAGCGGCCCCCGGCCCGCCATTGGGCGAGAATTGATCGATCTGAAGAATGGGGAGTGAGGCCATACAGCAAAGGGGCAAGTGCAAGGAAGCCTCGTTTCGTTGGAACGGGGCACACCAGGCATGGTCTACCCAGCCACGGCGAAACGCCTATTTCCTACACACACTACCGCGCCCGTGGCGTTCCTTCAAGCGGTCCCTGCTCTGTTGAAAACCCCTCCCCCCAACCCCCTCCCCGCAACGGAGAGGGGGAGCAAGACAGAGGGCGCGATTTCTTCTCCCCCTCTCCGTTGCGGGGAGGGGGTTGGGGGGAGGGGTAACAGACCAGCGGTCCCTGCGAACCAGCCCAACACCGCTCACTCGAAGAACAGCCGCTTATGTTGCTTGAAGTCCGCGAGCACTTGCGTCACCTCTGCCTCGGTCATCTGCTGGTATCCCCCCTTCTCGTGCTTCCTGGCGACGACACACGCCCGCGCGTTGCCCCAGACTCCCAGCTGCCCTCGATGCAACGCTGCTGGGTATGCCTTCATCCGAAAATCAGGACCGAGCAATTCGCGCAGCGCTTCGATCTGGAGGCGCACGCGATCCGATTTGTCGAGATATTCGAGCGTCAGCTCCTCGATGAGTGGGTCGGCGTTCGCCTGGCACGAGATCACGCGGATCGCATCGCGCGTCATGAAAGCGCTCAGATCCTTACCGCCGGCGGGTCGCTGCGAGGCGGCTTCGGCGGGCGCCGCGGCCGGCAGGGGCTTGCCACTGTTCGGGCACATCTTGCGCTGCGGTGAGGCCGCGAAGTGCGGGACGAATGCCTTTACCGTCCCCTGCGTCTTGACCTCGACCGCTTGCCGGCAGAGCGGGCAGCGCGCGGCGACACCACGCCGGATCAACTCCTCAGTCTGATCGACCACGACGGCCTTCTCCGGCAGCGGAATGACCCCGATTTGCTGGCCGCAGTGGTTGCAGACCACCGTCTGCCCCGGCACCTGAGCCTGTTCGGGCGTCTGGCCGCAATGAGGACAGAAGGAGAACACGGCGAGCCCTTTCGTTACTTGGCGTCGCGCACGCAACGGAAGCCGATGTGCGAGGCGGAACTCTCCGGCTCGCCCTTGCCACGAGCGCCGGCCATGTATCTCCAGCAGTAATTGTCGCAACAGAGGAACGAACCGCCGCGCTGCACGCGCTTGGGAAGCCCCGGTTCCGTGAGGTCCAGACTGCTCGCCGGTCCCTGCGGGTTGAGTTTCGGGCTCCGGGCGTAGTAGTCGTCGCGATACCAATCACTGCACCACTCCCAGACGTTGCCCGCCATGTCATGCAGCCCGTAACCGTTCGGGGGGAACGAGGCCACAGGCATCGTCCCGCCAGGGCAGTCCTTCGTTGTCTCGAACGGGAAGTCGCCGAGCCAGATATTGGCCATGCGCTTGCCGTTGGGCTCCAGTTCATCGCCCCAGTAGAACGGCTTTTTGTCAAGACCGCCACGGGCCGCGAACTCCCACTCCGCCTCCGTTGGCAGCCGCTTGTCCGCCCACTTCGCATAGGCGACTGCGTCCTCCCAGGCGATGTGGACGACAGGGTGATTTTCGAGTCGCGTCAGGTCGCTGCCCGCCCCCGTGGGGTGACGCCAACAGGCGCGGCGTTGGGTTCCCCACCAGTTGGCGGGATCCTTCAGCACTTCGTGCTTGAACCGGGCAAACTCTCCCGGCGTCAGCACTTCGCGCTTGAACCGAACAAGCTCTCGCGGCGGTGGCTGAAAAACGATAGAAACAGGATCTACAATAGGATAAATCAAGAGAGCCGCCCCGAATGGCACTCCTGCGGGGAATCCAGCAGTCGGCGCCACTGTTCCCGGCAGGAACGGAAACGCTGTTGGGTAGCCAGCCAACAATTCGGGACCGTATTTTTCCTGGAAGCCGAGGATTTCGGGGCGCAACTTCGGGAAATCCTTCGCGTTCGGGCGGCGCTCGGCCACCGTCACATAGTCGGTCGCCTTGACAAACTTCGCGAACTGAGCGTTGGTCACCTCGGTTTTGTCCATCCAGAAGCCAGGGACGGAAACCAGGTGAACCGGCGTCGCGTCGGGAAAGTCCTCCGAGCCCATCCAGAACGTGCCGCCCGGGATCCAGACCATCCCCTCAGGGGCCGACCCCGGAGGCGGCGTCTTGTTGATCTCCGCGGTTTCAACCGGCGCGGGCGACGGCTCCGATGTGGACGCAAACCAGCCGCGCACCACGCCGACAGCGTAGCCAAACTCCTCGGGGAACAGCAAAAACCAGGCGAGCAGCAGCCCGGCGAGCAGGAGCGCGAAGGCCCCGAGTTGTTGCCGGGTCGTCCACGGCTGCTTGACTGACGCTTGGGGGGCCGGCTTGCTTTCCGGCCAATCGTTGACACGTTTGCGGTGGTGCTTCTTCATCGCTTCACCCTGCTGATGCGTTCGACGCGAAGGAGGTCCGGACGGCGAATGAGACTAGTTTACAGAACGCTGCGCGAGGAGTTAGTGCGGAGGCAAAGAACCTTGGGTGCAATCCCGGCGAACGGCCGGCGTCAGCCCAATGCCGCGGACCTAAGGGAGCAGCAAGGCGTGTGGTCCCTTGCTCGAACAGGGGGTAGAACCCAACTCTGTGCCACGCTCGGAGCCGCCTGCCTTGTCGATATGGTGAGGTGCGGACGTAGGGCAATGGCGCCGGGGAAAGCCCGAACGTGGAAGTCGCCTACCTGACCGCTTCCGGCGACACCCCCAACACGCCCGGAGCGGCCTGGGTCAATGCCAACGTCACGAAGGTCTTCCAGGTGCAGCCCGTGCCCGCGCAGTGCCTGGCCTCGCGGGTGAACGCCGCCACGCCGCATTCGGCCATGTGTCTGTTGCTTGCGGACGCCAGTTCGCGCACCGTGGACGGCAGCATCTCGCTGGCCACACTTCGAGCGATTATCACTCCAGCAGGGGGGAGAAGTCCCAGGCTCCGACTGGTAAGCGTCTGGAACTTGGTTGGCGAGCGGCGCGGCGTGAGCCCAATACCGTCAAATGGAAGGATCAGGTGTCCGAGCGTTCGGCCATGCGGTTGT